>JABGRQ010000107.1 GCA_018648225.1 Chloroflexota bacterium | reverse complement strand
GTTGGCACATTTTTTAATGAAAAGCATAAGCCTGATTCAGGGAAGACGTATGAGAAGAGCTGTTATATTATCGGGGCCGCCAGCATCGTTGGCAGCAGCTACCATTTTCTGGCAGGCCTCATTCAGTGTTGGGGTTGTGTTGGCGATATTGCCAAGCGTTGTTTCAGGGACCAAACCCCACAAACCGTCGGAACAAACTAATAGATAGCCCGTTTCAGGTGCCAGGGCGGTGATGATCTCTGGTTCAAAAGGCTCCCCCTGACCCAGAGCACGATATAGAACATTTTTTTGCGGGTGGACGGCTGCCTCATCTGCAGTAAGCTGCCCCAACTCTTCCAGCCGTTTGACAAGCGAGTGATCGCGGGTGAGCGCATGCAGTGTATTATCCTTGCTGATTGCATAAACCCGGCTATCTCCCACATGTGCAATCGCCATTTGGTTATCAACGATCAACAATGCGGTGAGCGTGGTCCCGCCACCGGGCGCGTTTTCGAGAATGGTTTCATGTGCTTTGATAACGCCCTCAGCGAGAATTTCGCGCAAGGGAGTTTCGGGAGGCTCGGGGTTTGTCTGTATTTGGCTGCGGTAAACCTGATCCAAGAGGTGGCCGGCCATGGTTAGCGCAGCGATTTCACTGGCAATTTCGCCATATTGATGTCCACCCATGCCATCCGCGACGATATAAATTCCGAAAGGAAATTGGCGTTCATTCCCTGCCAGCATCGAAGTCATTATAAAAAGGGCATCCTCATTGTGATCGCGTTGTTTGCCCACTGATTGATAGCTACTGGCCTGGAGTTGCGAAAAATCGGCACGAATTGGGGGTATGCTTGTGATGCTATCCAGATGTGGTGATAAGGGCCGGGTAATATCTTGCGCGCCACTCATGGGTTTTGCTGTTGAAATGGCAGATTCATTTTCTTGATCCGCAGATGGCTTGGTTTGTCCAAATAGGCTTTTTAAAAAATTATTCACGAATGCTGACTCCTGTTGAGTGGGTGCATGCCAGGTGAGCAGGATTCCATATTTTGAGGTGGATCAAGCCCGAGTGAGTCTGAATTTCCATTAGATTGGCAGCGCATAAAGAAAATGATTCAATGATCCAATATATAAGATATTATTGGCAATCGTGGGGGAGCCTGTAATTGCGCCGCCGGTATCGAATTTCCAGCGTAAATTACCGGTTTTGGCATCCAGGCAATAGATATTGTTGTCGATACTGCCGCAGTAGATAGCATCGTTATGCAGCAGGGGAGAGCTTGAAACCTGGTGTCCAGTTGAGAAGTGCCAGGCTTCTTTAGATGTCTGCAAGTTGATACAGTAGATATTGCCATCGGCAGAGCCGATATAGGCGAATTGGTCTGTGACAAAGGGGGATGAGATGGTACCCCGCTCCATGCGGAAGCGCCACATGGGCCAGCCGGTTTGTGCGTTCACCGCATAGAATTGGCCGTCTACAGAGCCGAAGTAGACCACGCCGTTATTTATGCTTGGGGATGAAGTTACCGCTCGTTTGGCATTTGCGCGCCACCGGATTTTTCCATTGAAATCGGCAAAAAATAAATCGCCGTTTTCGGTGCCAAAATAGAGGCCATCATTGATGAGCAATGGCTTTGACCGCACAAGAGCCCCTGCGTTGATTTTTGTTGCCCGTCTCCCCGTGGTGGTGTTAATAACATGAATGTGTTCGTCGTCTGAACCAATGAAAACATGCCGGTCTTGTATGGTTGGGGTTGAGCGGATTGGGCCATCTGTCGAGTAGCTCCATTGCACACGTCCAGATATGGCGTTGATGGCATAGACACGATGATCTTCTGAACCAAAGAAAACGCTGTTTTCGAAATAGGCTGGTGTACCGGCGATTCCGCCTTCGCTGGCGTATTTCCACTTGAAATGGCCTGAAGTTGCATCGAGAGCGTAGAGATTGTTGTCGTACGCGCCAATGTAGAGCAAACCGCCTTGCACAATTGCCGAGCCGCGAATTTCATCTTCACATTCGAAATCCCACAACTGTTTAATTTCATAATCTCGAATAATTGCAGCAGTCCCTTTGGGGTGGTAGCTTGAACCACCCTGACGGGCGATCTGTATCAAGGCTTCTTTCATGGTATTGGCATCTTTAAAGCGCTCATCTGCATTATATTGCAGCGCCGTTTCAACAATCGTTTCAAATTCGATGGAAACATCGGGGTTGAGTTGGCGGATGGGTCGCTCGGCGAATGTGAACGGTGCTTCATCGCGTGGATCAATGCTGGTGAGCAAATGATGCAGGGTAGCTCCGAGGGCGTAAATATCCACTTTGGGGGATGATTCGCCGCGGTATTGTTCGGGGGGAGAATACCCCTCGGTGCCGATCATCGTCCCCTTTTGTCCGGCCTGAAACTTTTTGGCAATTCCGAAATCAACCAGAACAACGTGATTCTCCGGTGTCACCATTATGTTGGAGGGTTTCATATCCCGAAAAACAATCGGCTCAGGGGAGCGTGTGTGCAAGTAATGTAATACGTCGCACAATTCAATCCCCCAAATAGCGATTTGTTGTACAGACAGGTTTTCTTTGTTTGCGTTGACGATGCTTTCGAGATCTTTCCCGCGGATATACTCCATTACGACGTACGAGCGGTTATTAATCGAGAAAAAATCGTGAATTTTTGGAATCGCTGCGTGGCTAATGCTTGCTAATAGATTCGCTTCCCGTTCGAAATTGGCGACCATTATTTCGCGTAAAGCAGCATCGGTAACCTGGGCTATGATTTCTTTTACAGCAACATACTTGGTGACAGAAAAACGACTATCCCGCGCCAAGTAAACCGCGCCCATGCCACCCGTTCCTAAAGCCCGCTCAACAAGGTAACGGTTTTCGAGTAACGTCTTTGGCTTTAACTGACTGCCCTGATCTTCCAGTTCGCCTGGGTTGAAATTACGAGTAGTCGTTTGATCTTCCAGAGAATCCTCCTGTACATGCAAGTGTAGGAAGCGAAACGTAGGTGTATTATAGTCAGCAATGCAGAGAATTGCAAACTGTACGCCTGGGGGGTACTGGGTTGTTTTTTATTTGCCCTCTTGCCGGATAACTAATATTCAGGCACAATATCGAGTATAAAGTCCTTTATAGAAATTTAGCATATTGTCTTAGGGTTTACGCAATCTGATGGAAAACTTGTCGAGAATAGAGGCTCGGAGGGTGCGAAGTTACCACACCCCCTGTTTTTGGGCTTTTTTGCGCAAATCCTATATTTGCCCTTCCCACAATTTTCGCAGGAGAAAAAATGTCCAAAAAATTGATGAATTATGTCAACGGTGCATGGATTGAATCCACGGCCACAGAATATCAGAATGTAATCAACCCGGCTACGGCAGAAGTCCTCAGCCGGGTTCCGCTCTCCCCGGCCAAAGATGTGGATTCAGTTGTCCAGGCTGCCTCAACTGCTTTTGATGCCTGGCGACGAACTCCGGCTACTACCCGAATTCAGTATTTGTTTAAATTAAAAGACTTTATGGAAGTGCGTTTTGAAGATTTTGCCCGCACGATTGTGCTGGAGAATGGGAAAACTATTCAGGAAGCCCGAGGTGAGATGCGACGCGCAATTGAGAATGTGGAAACTGCCTGCGGGATTCCGGTACTTATGCAGGGCTATCTGAACGAGGATATCGCCAGCGGTATTGACGAAATGATGATCCGCCAGCCTTTGGGGGTGGTTGCCATTATTGCGCCGTTCAACTTCCCCGGCATGATTCCCTTCTGGTTTTTGCCTTACGCTTTGGCTACGGGGAATACGGTTATCATCAAGCCCTCCGAGCGCTGCCCGATGACCATGCATCTTGCCGTAGAAATCATGGAGCAACTCGACCTACCAGATGGCGTGGTTAACCTGGTCAACGGTGGCCCTGATGCGGTGAATGCGCTGCTCGATCATCCAACAGTAAAAGCGATTAGCTTTGTAGGCTCTACACCAGTTGCGCGGCACGTCTACAGCCGCGGGGCTGCCAGTGGAAAACGCGTCCAGGCCCAGGGCGGGGCTAAGAATCCCCTGGTGCTCATGCCCGATGCCGATGTCGAGATGACCACCCGTATCGTGACGGATAGTGTTTTCGGTAATGCCGGTCAGCGTTGTCTGGCGGCGGCGAATATTATCATGGTAGGCGCAGCCCAGGGAATATTCATCCCCGCGTTGCAAGAAGCCGCTGTGGAACGTGTCGTTGGCTATGGCCTGGATGAGAACACTCAAATGGGGCCGGTCATCACCCCGCAGAGCAAAGAGCGTATCACAGGACTCATCCAGAAGGGCATTCAAGAAGGCGCCGATTTGGTGGTGGATGGGCGTCAGGCGGCCATTGCGGGTTACGAGCAAGGGAATTATCTACTCCCTAGCATCCTGAAAAATGTTTCTCCAAAGAGCGAAATCGCCCGAACAGAAATCTTTGGCCCGGTGATGAGCGTAATGCACGCCGAAACGCTGGGGGAGGCCCTCCAGACTGTCAACGGTGGGGCCTACGGGAATATGGCTTGTATTTTTACCAACAGCGGCGGCGCGGCGAGACGCTTCCGCAATGAGGCTATGGCGGGCAATATCGGCGTTAATATTGGCGTTGCCGCGCCGATGGCTTTCTTCCCCTTCAGTGGGTGGAAAGATAGTTTCTTCGGCACATTGCACGGACAAGGCCAACATGCGGTTGAGTTCTACACTCAGACCAAAGTTGTGATTGAGCGCTGGCTCAAAGAGTGGGCGCGCGAATTTTAGTGGTTCCGCCGGAAATATGGGATGGAGGCTTTATCGCCATCCCATATTTCCGGCAAGCTTCTTGGGGTGCCAATGAAAGCCCGTGTCACAAAAGTATTTTCCCAAATAGATATCCGTGTGGTGCTGTGGGGTATCATCGCTATTTATACCCTTTTGCTGCCGAATGCAATTGTAGTTTACAGAACTCTGGTGAAATATATCGGCCAGACCGGCGCGGGGAAAATCCCGCTGATCAGCATTCTGGTTTTTGGCAGCGCCTACGCGTGGTACGGGTATCGTAAAACTGGGCATTTCAAGCATCTGTGGTATCTAATGCCCAGCGGATTGATTGCTCTGGCGATCATTCAATTAGAAGCGAATCCGAACAAGCACATCCACATTCCAGAATATGTACTCATGGCCTGGCTGCTTTACGCGGTGCTCTCGAAGGATTATAAAGGTAGCGGCATCTTCGCGCTGATAATGCTGTGCGGATCTTTCATGGGGGTCGTCGATGAGTTAGAGCAAGGCATTCATCCGCGCCGCTTCTACGGGTGGAGCGATATGCTGGTCAATAGCGCCTCAACCCTGATTGGTATTTTTACATTGCTGGGCGTTGCTCGACGATCCACGCGCGATTGGGGGTGGCGTTTATATTTGAGCGACTACAAACACGAAATTAGTGTACTGATCTTTGGTTTGTCGGGCGCCATCTTTATGAGTGCGCAGCTCTTTTTTGTGCAGACCTATAATGTGTTTTGGGGCGCGTATCCGCGCTGGCTTTTCACATGGAATATATTGTTTATCGCAAATCTGCTGATTTTACTCTACCGGCGCTGGCGAATCTTCTGGCAACACTTACCCAATTCGCTGGTGGATGATCTGATTTCGGTGAATGCGTCCGCAATTACCGCCCGCTTGTGGATTTATCCGCTGCTGACCATCGTCGCGTTTATGCACGCTCTGGTCGTTTTTGTGGCGCTCTTTGGGTTGAGTTTTCGATAAGGGGGAACTATTTGACAAGTTTGGGCGTCAGGATATTATATGATTAGCAATTGCATCGCCATTTGCGCGCCGCAGGAGGCATCCGATGAACTCAAAATTTACGCAACCGCACCACCTATTTTCGATCATCAGTACGTTATTTGCGTTGCTGGTGATTATGGCCTGTTCCATTGCCCAGCCGTTTACACAGAACCCCGAAGACGATCAAACCCTGCCGCTTCCCTATCAGGGCGACTCGACAGGCGCGAATGCGGGGGAATCTACTCCGGAGCCGGAGAGTGAAGAAACCGGCTTCGTGGTGATGTTAAGCGATGGACAGCCCCGGCCCCAAAGTGTGGAACCCTTGCCCGTCGCGGCTGGTGAACCCCTGGGGAATGCGGACCTGGCCCGTGTGCTGGCGCGTCTGCCCGAACTTGCTACCACGCCCGCAGATCAGCTCGATTTCAATCTGCCCGACGACGTTCTGCCACCGCCGCGTCCCGGTGAGACTATTGTGGAGGCTTTCCCGCCCGAAGAGGGTACTCAACCAATGGGCGTGGAGAGCGGCCCGCTGGAAGTGCTGCGCTATGCCCCCGAAGGGGAGATACCGATTGCGCCCTTCATCAACATCACCTTCAACCAGCCGATGGTGCCCCTGACCACTCTGGCCGATCTGGCTGCCGCAGATGTGCCCGTGATCGTTGAGCCGCCGCTGCCGGGAACCTGGCGCTGGCTGGGCACCAAAACACTCAACTTCCAATACGATTCCGAATTAATCGATCGCCTGCCGAAGGCCACCGAATATACTGTTACCATCCCCGCCGGGACGCAGTCGGCCACTGGCAGTGTGCTTGCCGATGCGGTGCAATTTACCTTCAGCACCCCGCCGCCAGTCATGCAGAATTCCTACCCCTATGATGATGCCCAACCGCTGGAGCCGCTGATCTTCGCGTCTTTCGATCAACGTATCCAGGCCGCCGCAGTGTTGGAAACGATCAGCATTACCGCCGATGGCGCGCCGGTCGCCGTGCGTATAGCCACAGACGAAGAGATTGCCGCCGATGAGACAATTCAATCGTTGACTGGACACACCCTCGAGAGCCGCTGGCTGGTTTTCCGCCCGCTGGAGCCGCTGCCTACGGATGCTTATGTTGAAATCCGTATTGGCCCCGGCACGCCCTCCGCGGAGGGGCCATTGCTTACACAGTCGGCGCAGAGTTTCAGTTTTCACACCTATGCTCCGTTGCAGATTGTGGATTATGGCTGCTCGCATTGGGATGATGAGTGCCGCCCGCTGATGCCCTTCTACATCGAGTTTAATAACCCGATTGATGTGGAAAGCTACACCGAAGCGATGTTGCGAATTTCGCCCGAATTGCCCGGCGCTTCGCTGGATGTGATTGGCGACACGATTACGATTCGCGGTGCGTCTCAGGGGCAGACCACCTACACGGTTACAGTGGACGGCGCGATCCGTGATGTGTTTGGTCAAAGCCTCGGTGAGGCCGAACAGCTCAAATTCCGGGTCGGTTCCGCCGAGCCTTTCCTGATCGGCCCTGACGAGCTGTTTGTCACCCTCGATCCCTCTGCCACAGATCCGGCTTTATCTCTTTACACGATGAACTACGACCGCCTAAATGTGCGCGTCTATGCTGTGCAGCCATCCGATTGGCCGGATTTTCTGGAGTATATGCGCCGCTTCTACGAGACTGACCGTCCCGGCGACCCACCCGGCGAGAAAGTGCGCGACAACGCTGAACGTATTGATGCGCCTTCGGATTCGCTGGCTGAAGTTCAGATTGATCTCAGCGAATATCTAAAGGGCGCTACGGGTGGGCAGTTTGTTGTGATTGTCGAACCACCCAACGGCCTGTTCCAGCAAGATAATTATTGGGAGACGGTTCACACCTGGGTGCAGGTTACGCAGATCGGCCTGGATGCTTTTGCCGATGCCAGCGATCTGGTCGTGTGGGCCACCGCGCTGGTCGATGGTAAACCGCTGGAAGGCGTGAGTATTGGCGCATCTGGCGCAAATATGAGTACCGATGCCGAAGGTGTGGCGCGCTTCGCCATCCCTGATGGGGGCGTTGAGCACCTGACAGCTCGCCTGGGCGACGATACCGCCATGCTGCCGCGCTCCACGTACTATTGGGGCGGCGATAGCTGGCATCAACGTGCCGTGTACGATGAATTGCGCTGGTTTGTGTTCGACGACCGCCAGATGTACAAACCCGGCGAAGAAGTGCATCTCAAGGGTTGGCTGCGGCTGATTGGCGGCGGTCAGCGCGGCGATGTGGGTCTTGCGGGGGATGGCATTACCGCTGTGAGTTACGATTTCATTGGCTCGCAAGGCAACGAGATTGGTAGCGGCAGTGTCGATGTCAATGCTCTGGGTGGTTTTGATTTTTCGTTCACACTGCCCGATAACGCCAATCTTGGCTATGCCAGCATCCAGTTTAACGTCCAGGGTAGCCTATCAGGTTCAAGTGGAAGCGATTATTATCACAGTTTCCAGATTCAGGAATTCCGCCGCCCTGAGTTTGAAGTCAATGCTCGCAATGAGAGTGTGGGGCCGTATTTCGCGGGTGATTCAGCCATGTTGGCTGTAGAAGCTAAGTATTTTGCAGGCGGCCCGCTGCCCAATGCTGAAACCACCTGGTGGGTGACATCCTCGCCGACGAATTATCAACCCCCTAACTGGCCCGATTTTTCCTTTGGCTACTGGACCCCCTGGTGGTGGTGGGGTTGGGATGGCGTTTCCGCTGATACAACCACCGAAACTTTCACCGGTCTGACCGATGCCGCCGGAGAGCACTTCTTGGGCCTGGAATTTGGCGCCGCCGGAGAGCCGCGCCCGTATAGCATCATGGCCGAAGCCTCAGTGATGGATGTCAACCGTCAGGCCTGGAACAGTTCCACCAGTTTGATGGTGCATCCTGCCGACCTGTATGTGGGTCTGCGCAGTGAGCGTTATTTTGTCGAGCGGGGCACGTCTCTGGAGATCGAGTTGATCGTTACCGATCTCGACGGGAATCCCGCCCCCGGGCGCGCTATCGAAGTTGTTGCTGCCCGCCTCGAATGGAAATATCTCGACGGCACCTGGCAAGAGCAGGAAGTTGACCCGCAGGAATGCGCGGTGCAATCAGGCTCTGAGCCGGTAAATTGCACCTTCAGCACTGAGATTGGCGGGCGTTACCAGATCACCGCCGCAATCACCGACGAGCAAGAACGCCAGAATCAGAGCCGCATCACGCGCTGGGTCAGCGGCGGCGAGCAGCCGCCCTCCCGCGAAGTTGAGCAAGAAACGGCTACCCTGATCCCCGACAAGGATAGCTACCAGCCCGGCGATGTGGCCGAAATTCTGGTGCAGTCGCCCTTTAGCCCTTCGGCAAGCGCAGGACAGGCCCCGACCGAGGGCCTGCTGACCGTCAGCCGCAGCGGGATGCTCTACACTGAACGCTTCACTCTGGATGGTGGCACGGTCACTTTGCATATTCCCATCGAAGAAGCGCACATCCCTAATCTGAACGTGCAGGTCGATTTGGTTGGCTCGGCTCTACGCCTGGACGATCAGGGTGAACCTGTCCCCGATGCGCCGCCGCGCCCAGCTTATGCCAGTGGCACGCTCAACCTGAGCATCCCGCCCTTGCAGCGCACCCTGGCGCTGGATCTCTCCCTCGAAGAAACCGAACTCGAACCCGGTGGTAGCACCATGCTTTCGGTGATGCTTGCCGATGCCAATGGCGCGCCGGTTGCCAACGCTGAACTCGCCGTCGTCGTTGTCGATGAAGCCATTCTGGCCCTGACCGGGTATCAGATGCGCGATCCGGTTTCTGCGTTCTATTCGCATCGCCCCGCCGACCTCAGCAGCCTGTATGGACGCGCCAGCATCATTCTGGCTGATCCTATGGCGTTGGCCGATGCCGCTCGTTCTGGCGAAGCATTGGTGGAGGCTACTGCTACAGCTCAAAAAGTTGGCGGTGCCATTGAAGAAGCCGAGATGGCGCTAGAAGCCGCGCCTGCACCCGCCGCCGAAGGCCTTATGGCCGATATGGATGATGGGAATGCCGCGGCCGCGCCCATCGCCGTGCGCGCCGACTTCAACCCCCTGGCAACCTTCGCCCCCACGGTTTATACCGATGAAATGGGCGCGGCACAAGTCGAAATTGATTTGCCCGACAATCTCACGCGTTACCGCGTCATGGTCGTCGCCGTGGATTCAGGTGGTCAGCAGTTCGGCTCCGCCGAAGCTAATCTCACCGCCCGTTTGCCGCTGATGGTGCGCCCCTCAGCGCCGCGCTTCCTCAATTTTGGCGATAGTTTTGAACTTCCCATCGTCCTTCAGAATCAGACGGATGACATCCTGACGGTAGACGTTGTCGTTCAGGGCGCGAATATAATCCTCACCGACACCTCCAGCCTGCGCGTCGAAGTCCCCGCCAACGACCGCATCGAAGTGCGCTTCCCCGCCGCTACCGATATGGCGGGCACAGCCACCTTCCAGATTGCTGCCGTCTCCGGCAATTACGCCGACGCCGCCACAGTCGAGTTGCCTGTCTATACTCCTGCTACGACCGAGGCCTTCGCTACCTATGGCGTGGTGGATGAGGGCGCTATCGCCCAGCCTATTGCCCGCCCTACGGATGTCTTCCCCCAGTTTGGCGGCCTGGAAATTCAAACTTCTTCCACAGCGCTGCAAGCCCTCACCGACGCGGTCATGTACCTCGTTGGCTACCCCTACGAGTGCTCCGAGCAGCTATCTTCTCGCATCATTGGTGTGGCTGCTCTGCGGGATGTGCTCACCGCCTTCGAGGCCGTAGGCCTGCCCTCCCCCGAGGCTATGGAATCCGCCGTCCAGCGCGATATCGAGCGCCTTAGCGGGATGCAGAATTGGGACGGCGGTTTTCCCTATTGGCGCCGCGGCCAGGATTCGATCCCCTTCAACACCATCCACGTGGCCCACGCTTTACAGCGCGCCCAGCTCAAGGGTTTCGACGTTCCCACCAACCTGCAAGAAAATGTACTCTACTACCTGCAAGACATCGAGAGCCACTACCCCTACTGGTACAGCCAGAACACTCGCTGGACATTGAGTGCCTATGCTCTGTATGTGCGGGATTTGATGGATGATTCCGATCCGGTGAAAGCGCAAGGTTTGTTGGATGAAGCCGGTTTGGAGAATCTCTCCCTCGAAGCGGTGGGCTGGATTTGGTCGGTGTTGGTCGATGCCCCCGGAGCGGATGCTACCCTCGAGGCGATTCGCATCTACGTTGGCAATCGCGTTGTCGAGACCGCCGGAGCCGCTAACTTCACTACATCCTACGATGAGCAATCCTACCTGTTGCTGAGTTCTAACCGCCGCACGGATGCCATCCTGCTCGATTCCCTGATAGCTGACAACCCCCAGAGTGATCTGATTCCCAAGCTGGTGACTGGCCTTCTGGCGCATCGCACGCGCGGTCACTGGGGCAGCACCCAAGAGAATGTCTTTGTGCTGCTGACCCTCGACCGCTACTTCAACACCTATGAGAGCCAGACTCCTGATTTTGTGGCCCGTATCTGGCTGGGTGAGACCTACGCTGGCGATCACGCCTACGAAGGTTACACCACTGAGCGCCATGAAACCAATATCCCGATGGAGTATCTCGTCTCCGGCGCAGACCTGCAAGATTTGGTCTTGAGCAAAGAAGGCACCGGACGCCTGTACTACCGCCTGGGCCTGAGTTATGCCCCCACCGATCTGAACTTGCCCCCGCTCGATATGGGTTTCGTCGTCACGCGTGAATACGAAGCCGTTGATGACCCTGAAGATGTTACCCGCGACGAGGATGGCGTCTGGCATATCAAAGCCGGGGCACGCGTCCGTGTGCGCCTGAGCATGGTCGCCGATAACCGCCGCTATCACGTCGCCCTGGTGGATCCGCTGCCTGCTGGTTTGGAGATTGTCAACCCTGCGCTGGCGGTTTCCGGCTCTGTGCCGCAAGACCCTGGCAGTTCTGATTATCGCTACGGTTGGTGGTGGTGGGGAACCTGGTATGAACACCAGAATATGCGCGACGAGCGCGCTGAAGCCTTTACCTCCCTGCTCTGGGATGGCGTCTACAAATACACCTACATCGCGCGCGCTACCACGCCGGGGACGTTCGTGGCCCCACCCGCCAAAGCCGAAGAAATGTATTCCCCCGAAGTCTTTGGCCGCAGCGCCAGCGATTGGGTGATTGTGGAAGATTAACAAAAAGAGAGCGGCGGGCCGCCGCTCTCTTTTTGCGCTTGCCTAAGCTTATCGGGTTCTATTGGTGCGGAAAAGATCATTGATCGGCGCGAAAATGACGTTTTTCGTCATTTTCTTGACGAATGTGGCGTTTTGCGCTATTATCCTGCTCATGGTAGACGAAATCGATCGAGAAATCATTCGCTTGCTGCAATATGATGGCCGGATGCCGTTTACGGAAATTGCCGAAAAAGTAGGTATTTCGGAAAGTTCTGCCCGTCGGCGTTTCAATCAGATGACCTCGGATGGTGTTTTGCAGATCGTCGGGATTGCCGACCCGCAAGATTTGGGCTGGAACGAAGCCGGGATGATTGGCATCAGCGTGCAGCCCGACAGAATCAACGAGGTTGCCAAAGAAATTGCTCAACTGCCTGAGGTTTCTTACCTATTTCAAGTCGCGGGTGAATTTGACCTCTTTGCCGAGGTTGTTTGCAAGGATCGCCAGCATTTTGTTTTTTTTCTGAACGATAATCTGCAAAAAATTCCCGGTGTGACCAATACGCGCTCGTTTTTAATGTTAAAAATGCACAAATTATCCTATCGTTGGGGTCATGCCGAACCGCCAAAACCATAAACAGGAGTTGAAAATGCCCGGTGAATTTGCCGTAGAACTTATTAATGTTGCCAAGCAATTTGATCAAGTCGTCGCGGTGGATGATGTCTCGCTTCAGATCCGCGATGGCGAGTTCTTTTCGCTTTTAGGCCCCAGTGGATGCGGCAAGACAACCACGCTGCGCATGATCGGGGGTTTCGAAATGCCTACTGCCGGGGATGTGCTGATTGGTGGCGAAATTCAGGGGTTTAAACCGCCCTTCCAACGTCCGGTCAACACCGTTTTTCAAAGTTATGCTCTTTTCCCTCACATGACGATTTTTGATAATGTAGCCTTCGGCTTGCAAATGAAAAAAGTTGCTAAAAATGAGATCAAAGAACGCGTCAACGAGATGCTCGAATTGGTGCAATTGCCCGGCGTGGGGCATCGCAAACCCGATCAGCTTTCGGGCGGGCAGCAACAGCGCATTGCCCTGGCTCGGGCGCTGATTAATAAGCCAAAGGTGTTGTTGCTGGATGAGCCATTAGGCGCGTTGGATTTAAAATTGCGCAAAGCCATGCAGCTTGAACTCAAAGCTTTGCAGCAACGCGTAGGTATCACCTTCATCTATGTCACGCACGATCAAGAAGAAGCCCTGACGATGTCGGACCGCATTGCGGTGATGAACGAAGGCAAGGTTTGGCAACTGGACAACCCGGAGGAAATTTACGAGCATCCGGCCAATCGTTTTGTCGCCGATTTTATTGGTGAAACTAATTTCATGGAGGGGAAAGTCTCGCGGTTGACGGATGAGCGTGTTTTTGTGGCTGTAGATGAGCAAGTCCCGGTCCCTTTGTTGCCCACGCGTGATGTTCAGGTGGGGCAGGCGGTGACGGTGGCTGTACGCCCAGAGAAGCTCTCTGTTTCGGCGGAGAAAAAGCGCGAGGTCGATATTCCTGGCACGGTTGATGAAGTCATCTATATTGGCACGGATATACGTTATATCGTTCGCATCACAGACGGAACTACCCTGGCAGTACGCGAGCAAAATCGTGGCGGTTTGTCTGCACAGCGCTTCAGCGCCGGAGATCATATCCACATTGGTTGGTATGCCCGCAATGCCAGCTTGTTGACAGAATAACGTCAGGAGATGTTTGATGCAAACTGACAAACGAAAAAAATGGCGCGTTTTTGGCCTGATTTTCCCTAGTCTATTCTGGTTAGTGGTGTTTTTTGCCATTCCTCTGGTTTTAGTGTTGGCAATGAGTTTTGGCGAGCGCGGCACCTACGGTGGCGTCGAGTGGAATTTGAATCTGGAGAATTTCGCCCGCTTTTTTGATTTTTCAGACCCGCTTTACCTGCGCATCTTTGGGCGCACCTTGTATATTGCTGCCATTACAACCGTAGTTTCTTTTCTAATTGGCTATCCGATGGCGTTTTGGATTGCATCCCAGCCGGAGAAGCGGCGTAATTCCTTGTTGATGATGTTGATGCTGCCCTTCTGGACGAATTTTCTGGTGCGCACCTACGCCTGGATTCTCATTTTGCGTGATCAGGGTGTGATCAATACGATTTGGGTTGGCCATATTCACAATGCTGCGCTATGGCTAGAAAATACGCTCCCCTGGCTGCCACTGGAAGGGTTTGTGCAGGTTACAGCCAATCCGCTGCCCCTTTTTGGCACCACACTGGCAATTGTCATCGGCTTGGTTTACGGCTGGCTGCCCGATATGGTGCTGCCCTGCTATGCAGCAATAGAACGCTTTGATGGTTCGCTGGTGGAAGCCGCCCAGGATTTATATGCCAATCGCATGCAGGCATTCATTCGGGTGATTTTTCCGTTGACTCTCCCTGGGGTGATTGCCGGTTCAATTTTGGTGTTCATCCCCTCCCTGGGGGCGTACGTCACGCCCGATCTGTTAGGAGGCGCCAAATCGGTGATGATCGGCAATGTCATTTATTCGCAATTCATGTCGGCCAGGGATTATCCATTCGGAGCAACGATCTCATTTGTACTCATGGCGCTGATGTTGGCCGGTACTTTGTTCTACTTCCGCTTCACCGTCGCGGGGCAGAAAGGAGAACCTAATCATGGCTAGCCGCCTGAATCAGAAACCGTTGAAAATTCCTTTGCGGCTGAAAATTGGCCGTTACGCCCTGACTGCCCACGGGTTGATGAGCTACTTTTTCTTGTATGCGCCGATCATTATATTGATTATTTTTTCGTTCAACGCCTCGAAATTTGTTACTGGCAGTTGGCATGGTTTTACTTTGGAATGGTATAAAAAGTTATTCGTTGACGAAGCTATCGGGGCGGCTCTGCGAAACAGTCTTTATGTTAGTTTGATTGCAACTTTTATTTCCACGATCTTTGGCACGATGGTTTCCCTGGCGATGGAACGCTACGATTTCTGGGGCAAGCTGCCTTTTGATGCGCTGCTCTACCTGCCGATTATTATTCCCGATATTGCTATGGCGGTCATGCTGCTACTTTTCTTCGTGATGGTCAAAATGCCTCTGGGACGGCTGACGATCATCATTTCGCATATCGCTTTCGATATTTCCTTTGTGGCGATTGTTGTTCGCGCCCGTCTGGCACAATTTGATGATGCGCTCGAAGAGGCCGCTCAAGATTTATATGCCAATAATTGGAAGACGTTCCGCTATGTAACTTTTCCGTTGTTATTGCCTGGTATCCTGGCCGGAGCGCTGCTGGCTTTCACGCTGTCTTTAGATGATTTTGTAATCACCTTTTTTACATCAGGGCCAGGCGCTACAACACTGCCTTTGCGAATTTACTCGTTGGTTAAGCTTGGCGTAACACCCGAAATCAACGCGCTCTCAGCCGTCATGCTGATGGCATCTTTCGTATTTGTGGTCATTTCATTCTCATTACAGAAAGGAGGCAATGGCAAAGTAGATTTAGTTTAAATAGAATACATCAATCCGAATAATGAACTATGGCTTTTCGTTTACGGTAGCGAAAGCCCTACGAGTATAAAAATCATAACTACTCAGGCTTACGCCTTCGCAAGAAAATCAGTAAAAGTGTGTATTTCATTACCGTAGGCTAAGTAATGGTTTCTAAAGGTGTTTATATGCCAAAGGAGGCATCAAGATGAAAAAAATTCTCGTTCTTAGTATGTTATTGCTCGCATTGTCGCTTGTGCTAATTGGCTGTCAGGGTCAGCAAGAGGCCGCAGCCCCAGCAGAAGCGGAACCCGCTCAGGAAGAAGTTGCTACTGAACTTCACATCTATAATTGGAGTGAGTATATTGATCCTGAGGTTTATACTGCCTTTGAAGAAGAATACGGTATCAAAGTCATTGAAGATACCTTCTCTAGCAATGAAGAACTGCTGGCGAAAATTCAGGCTGGGGCCGCGGGTTACGATCTCATCGTTCCGTCTGACTATATGGTCGAAATTATGATTGCCGAAGGGCTGGTGGCGGAACTCAATCACGCCAACGTGCCCAATATCGCTAATCTCTCCGCGTTATTTAGCGATCCCCCCTTTGATCCGGGTCTGACCTACTGTGTTCCTTATCAGTGGGGTACCACCGGCATCGGGTATAACAGCGAAGTTTTCGAAGATGCTCCCGCAAGCTGGGCGTATATCTTTGATCCGGTGATGGCCGCCGAATACGAAGGCAAAATCACAATGCTCAACGATAGCCGAGAGTCCATCGGCGCAGCGCTCAAGTATCTAGGCTACTCGCTGAACACTACCAACGAAGCCGAACTCGAAGAAGCGAAAGAATTGCTGATCCAGACCAAACCCTTCATCTTCTCGTATGACTCCGATCAATTTGAAGACTTGATCGCAGCAAACGAGGTTGTCATTGGGCATGGTTGGAGTGGCGACTACTTCATGGCCGCTGTTGACGACGAGCGCATCTGGTACGTCATCCCCGAAGAAGGCGGCGTTGTCTGGGCTGACAACCTGTGCATCCCGTTGACTTCAAAAAATCAGGATGCGGCTGAACTTTTCATCAATTACATTTTGCAGCCCGAAATAGCCGCGCAGATCACTAACTTCACCTGGTATGGCAGTCCGGTTGAAGCAGCCAACGAGTTCATTGATCCTGAAATTCTTGAAGAACCAGCCATTTACCCTTCGGCTGAGACGATGGAGCGCCTGGAATGGATTCAGGATGTTGGCGATGCTACCCCGCTGTACGAACGCATTTGGACAGAAGTAAAAGCATCTGAATAAATTGTGAAGAAGTGGGACGTACTTAATTAAAAAGTGCGTCCCACTTGCGAGGATGAGCTATGTATATCAACGGAAAATTCACCAACGGGAACTCCGTCGAACGCATCCCGATCATCAACCCTGCCACCGAAGAAGCCTTCGCCGATTCAGCCCGCGGCACCATCGAAGATGCGTTTGTTGCCGTCGCGGCTGCCAAAGTGGCTTTTCAGGAATGGAAGCGCACCCCGGCCAACGAGCGCGCGGCTGCTTTGCACGCCGTGGCTGCAAAAATCCGTGAACATCATGACGAAATCGTACACCTGCTGACGCTCGAAGAAGGCAAGCCCATCCCCGAGAACGATGAAGAACTTTGGTGGGTCGAAGAAACTTTCGACTACTACGCCGAGTTAGCGCGCCACGAACGCGGGCGCGTGATTCCCCCAGGCGATCCGGGACAGTTCAATTTTGTGATTAAAGAACCGTATGGCGTGGTGGGCTGCATTGTGCCCTGGAATTATCCGCTTTTGTTATTGGCCTGGAAAATGGCCCCGGCGCTGGCTGCGGGCAATACGGTGGTGATTAAGCCTTCGGAGTTGACGCCGCTGGCTACCCTGAAGTTGGTCGAAGTGGCCTGCGATCATCTACCCCCGGGGGTGGTCAACGTAGTGACGGGCTATGGCCCGGAGGTAGGCGAACCCCTGGTGACGCATCCTGATGTCCCGGTGATCGCCTTTACCGGCTCGCTGGCTGTTGGACAGCGCATTGCCACATTGGCTGGACCAATGATGAAGAAACTGCATCTCGAACTGGGTGGCAAAGACCCCATGGTCATCGCTCCCGACGCCGAGATGGATATGGCTGTCAGCGGGCTGGCCTATGCGGCCCTGATCAACACCGGGCAGGTCTGCACCAGCACCGAGCGCGTGTATGTGCATGAGAGCATCTTCGGGCAATTTAGCGAAGAACTGGTCGATTTTGTCGGAAAACTGCGCATAGGAAACGGAATGGATAAAGGCGTCGACATCGGGCCGATGATCCGCAATCGGTTTCGCGAGAAAGTGGAAGGCCAGCTTGCGGAGGCACAGGCTGCGGGTGCAAATATCCTCATCGGCGGCCAGCGGCCAGCCCAATTTTCACGCGGGTTCTTCCTGGCTCCTGCGGTGGTTACCGGCGTGGATCATAGTATGCGCCTGATGCGTGAGGAAACCTTCGGGCCAGTCATCCCTCTGATGCCCTACAAGGATTTCGACGAAGCCATCGCGCTTGCCAACGATTGCCAGTATGGGTTGGGCGCGACGCTGATGAGCCGCGATGCCCGTCTGGTGAAGCGCTTTTTTGATGAAGTCAAAGGCGGCACGATCTGGATCAATGACCCCCTGACCGATAATTTCGCCGGGCCGTTTGGCGGCATGAAGATGTCGGGCCTGGGCCGCGAACTTGGGCAAGAAGGTCTCGATGAGTACTATGATGTCAAACATGTTCATTGGGATATTGAGGGCGGCGTGAAGGACTATTGGTATCCGTATTAGCTTGCAGCTTCAAGCGGCAAGCCAAAAGATGCAAGCTATGGGCATGAAAAGGATGTAAACAGTGGCGCGAGATTTTAAAAAGATCATCGTCTGGCAAAAGGCTGATGATTTGGCCGTGGCGATCTACGGGATTACGCACTCATATTTTCCAGATGCCGAAAAATATGGTCTTACTTCGCAAATTCGCAGAGCGGCTGTATCTGTGGCTGCCAATATTGCGGAAGGGTCAGGTAGACACACACCAGCCGATTTTTTGCGCTTTTTAGGATTTGCTCAGGGATCACTTTCAGAAGTTGAATACCATTTGCATTTAGCTCACCGTCTGGGTTATGTTGACGATGCTGTATACCAAAACCTGGAAGACCAGCGCGCTGAAGTTGGGCGGGTTCTTACAGGTTTTATCAAAGCCGTTCGTAAACAGAAGAATGCTTGAAGCTGGAGCCTTGAACCTTGAAGCTAACATCTTTTTGGACTGACAAATACCCCCGCCCTGCTGATTTGTCGGTGGTTGCGGAACTGCCCACCGAAGTGGATGTTGCGATCATCGGTGGCGGATATACTGGCCTGAGCGCGGCGCGTACGCTTACGAAGAGCGGCGTTTCGGTGGCTGTGCTGGAACGCGAGATGATTGGCTGGGGGGCATCTTCTCGCAATGCGGGCATCACCGGATGCGGCCTGAAACGCGGCACGCCCGCAGTTTTTGAGCGTTACGGCGAAAAATATGGCCGTATTTTCTGGCAGGCCTCACTTGATGCGCTCAATCTGATTGAAGAGTTGGTTGCCGAAGAAGGCATTGACTGCGACTGGCAGCAAAATGGTGATTTGGCGGTTGCATTCAAGCCATCGCATTTTGAAAACTTCAAAACCAGGCAGGCCTGGCATAAAAAACATCTAGGCCACGAGTTACGCTTGATTTCCCCCGATGAATTGCGTACCGAAATTGGCAGCGACGCGTTTTTCGGCGGTCTGCTGGACGACCACGGCGCAGGCATTCACCCGGCAAAATTGGTTTTCGGGCTGGCTGAAGTTGCTGCGAAATATGGCGCTCAACTTTTTGAACATGCCGCGGTCACGCGTATTGAAAAATTGGCCGCGGGTTATAACTTGCACACCACCCGTGGCGTGCTGCGTGCAAAAGAAGTTATCATGGCAACCAACGGCTACACCGACCGACTGGTGCGCAAACTCAAACCCCGAGTTTTTGCGGGGGGCAGTTACAGCATCGTGACTGAACCGCTCTCGAAAGACATACAGCACGAAATCAGCCCTCGTAGCCGCGTTTTTTGGGACTCAAAATGGTTTCTCAACTATTTTCGTCTCACCCCCGATGGACGTCTGCTGTGGGGTGGTCGCAACAATTTGAGTACAAATCTGGATTTGAGCGAATCTACCCAACAATTGCGCGCCGGAATGCTGCGAGCATTTCCGCAGCTTGCGGATGTGGCCGTCACGCACACCTGGACGGGGCAGCTTGGCCTGACCTTCGACTTGATGCCTCATATTGGGCGCGTTGAAAATATCCATTACGCGCTGGGATATGGCGGCCACGGCTTGCACACGGCGTTGTGGCTGGGCCATGAATTGGCGCAAATGCTCACCGGCGAAAAATCAAACTCACCTTTCGCTGAAATTTCACATCAAACCTATTTCTTTTATCGCAACCGCACCTGGTTTTTGCCGATGGCGGCGTTGTATTATCGGATAAGGGATTGGCTATCTTGACAATGGTTGGCAGGTTACAGGTTGAAAGTTGATGGTTCAATAATTTTCAACCTGCAACCTTAAACTTTCAACACAAGGTTAATCACTATGGCAAATAACATTGATGTACTCTCCCCCGTTTGGACTCATCTCACGCAAATTCAGCCTGTGCGCGCCGAAGGGATTTATCTCTACGACGCCGAAGGTCAGCGCTATACCGATTTCACTTGCGGAATTGGCGTAACCAATACCGGCCACTGCCACCCCAAAGTGGTCAAGGCCATTCAGGATCAGGCCGAAAAACTGATCTTCGGGCAGATGAATATCGTCATTCCGCCCATGTCGCTGGCGTTGGCCGAAGCCCTCAACGAAATCACGTCCCCGGAGATTGATACTTTCTTCTTCTCGAATAGTGGGGCAGAAGCTATCGAGGGCGCGGTTAAACTGGCGCGTCATGCCAGCGGCAAGCGCAATATTGTTGTCTTCCAGGGCAGCTTTCACGGACGCACCGCCCAGACGATGGCGATGACGACCTCGAAGTATATCTATCGCTACAACTACCAACCCCTGCCCGGCGGCATTTTTACCGCGCCCTTCCCATACAGCTATTTTTACGGCTGGGATGAAGAAGAGACGATTGACTTCTGCCTGAAAGAGTTGGATCGCCTCTTCCACGGAGAGACATTGCCTGAAGAAACGGCGGCTATCGTTATCGAGCCGGTTCTCGGCGAAGGGGGCTATGTCCCCGCGCCGGATGGTTTTATGCAGGCCTTGCGCCAGTTCTGTGATCAGAATGAGATTTTATTGATCGCTGACGAAGTTCAGACTGGCTTTGGACGCACGGGCAAGTTCTTCGCCTGTGAATATTCTGGCGTTGTACCGGATATATTGGTGATGGCCAAAGGATTGGGTAGCGGCGTGCCGATCTCGGCGATTGCCTCGCGTCGCCAATTGATGGAAAAATGGAAGCCTGGTTCCCACGGCGGAACCTATGGCGGTGGCAGCGCCATTGCAGCGGCGGCAGCCCTGGCGACCATCCAGGTGATGAAGGAAGAGAAATTGGTTGAAAATTCTGCTGCCCGCGGCGAGCAATTACTGGCCGCGTTGCGCAAGCTGCAGGCCAAATATCCAGTTATCGGCGATGTGCGTGGCCGCGGCTTGATGGTAGCGACTGAGTTTAGCAAACCCGATGGCTCACCGGATAAAGAAACGACCAAAGCGGTTGCGGCTGCCTGCATGAAGAAAAACCTGATGCTCCTGACCTGCGGCACCTACGAAAACGTCGTCCGCTGGATTCCACCCTTGATCGTTACCGAACAGCAAATCGCCGAAGCACTGGACATCTTCGAAGTAGCTTTAGCGCAGAACGCATAAAAAATATCAAACACGGAGACACGGAGAACACTGAAAATTTAGAAAAGACAAAAAACTCCGTGCGCTCTGTGTCTCCGTGGTGAATTATTGAATATGGAATCGAATCGGCTTTTGGAAAACCGTGTTGCCCTGATCACTGGCGGCACCTCGGGCATTGGTAAGGCCACCGTGCGCGTGTTTGCCGAAGCCGGTGCAAAAGTGGCCTTCACGGGCCGCCGTGCCAACCTGGGCGAAGCCATCGTCACCGAGATCAATGCCGCAGGTGGGCAGGCGCTTTTTGTCCTCGCCGATCACACTCGCCCGGAAGATTGCCAGCACAGCCTTGAGATGGTTTTAGCCGAATTTGGCCGTCTGAACATTCTCTTCAACAACGCCGGGATCGTCGTCGAGGGCACTGCCGAAAGTACCACCGAAGCCGATTGGCAAGACACCCTGAACCTTAACGTGACCGCTGTTTGGCGTATGAGTAAATTGGTCATTCCACACATGCGCCAACAGGGCGGCGGTGTAATTATCAACAACGCCTCCGACTGGGGGCTGGTGGGCGCGCGTAACGCCCTGGCCTATGCCGCCAGCAAAGGCGCTGTGATTCAGATGACCCGTAGCATGGCGCTCGATCACGCCCATGAGCATATTCGCGTCAATGCGGTTTGCCCTGGTGACACGATTGTCGAACGCTGGCTGGAAGATGGCTATTTTCGCGGCAGCCCTCCCGTCACCGAAGCCGACATCCAACGCGATAGTTCGCATCTGCCCATGCGTAGAGCCGCCCGCGCTGAAGAAATCGCTCAGGCGGTGCTGTTTTTAGCCAGTGATATGTCATCGTATATCACCGGCGCGGTCCTGCCCATTGATGGCGGCAATACTGCACAATGATTCATTTACAGGTTGAAGGTCGAAAGTCTAGCCTTCAACTTCCAACCAAAAATTATGAACATCTGGCGTATTAACACCCAAACACAAGATTATCGTATCGACCCCGTCCAAAATGGTTGGGAAAAACTCGGTGGGCGCGGGCTTCTGGCGCGCATTCTGCTCACTGAAGTTGAGCCTACCTGCGAGCCGCTTGGCCCGCGCAACAAACTCATCTTTGCGCCCGGACTGCTGGTGGGGCATATGCTCTCATCACTGGATCGTATCTCGATTGGTGGTAAAAGCCCGCTCACCGGGGGCATCAAGGAGGCCAACGCCGGAGGACGCACGGGGCTGCAACTTGCCCAATTGGGAATCCACGCCTTGATTATTGAAGATCAACCCCAGAGCGAAGGTTGGTGGACGATCCACCTCTCAAAAGCTGGCATCCGCTTTGAGGATGCCTCTCACCTGGTTGGCCTGGGCGTTTTTGAATCCGCAAAACAACTCGCCCAAGAATTTGGCTCCGAAGCGGCTATCGCGCTAATTGGCCCCGGTGGCGAGATGGGACTGGCCTCGGCGGGCATCCAAAATAACGATAATGATGGCCTGCCCGCGCGCATTGCCGCCCGCGGCGGCCTGGGCGCGGTGATGGGCTCCAAGCGCATTAAAGCGATTGTGATTGACGCTTCCGATGGCGAGAAGCCGCCGATTGCCGACCTGCCTGCTTTCCGTGCGGCCCAAAAAATGTACAACAAGGCGCTTGTAAGTCACCCACAGACCAAAACCTACGCTGATTATGGCACCGCCGCAATGACCAATCTGACCAACCATTTCGGCGCGTTGCCCACGCTCAATTTTTCCAGCGGCGAGTTTGAAGCCGCCGAGAAGATCAGTGGCGAGTATATGCGTGATTTGCTGCTGCAACGCGGCGGCGAAAGCGATACAACCCACGCCTGTATGGCGGGTTGCGCCATACGCTGCTCGAATAATTACGGCGGCGCAGATGGCAAATCGCTGGTTTCACCGCTCGAGTACGAGACCATCGGCCTGATGGGTTCCAACCTGGGGATTGACGATTTGGATACTGTGGCGCTTTTGAATTGGGCAGTTAACGATCTGGGTTTGGATTCCATCGAAGTGGGCGCCGCGTTAGGTGTCGCGGCAGATGCCGGTCTGCTCGAATGGGGGGATGGCGGACGCGCTCTAGAGTTGATCAGCGAAATTCGAGAGGGTACTCCCCTCGGGCGGATTTTGGGCAGCGGGGCTACCACTACCGGGCGTGTCCTGGGCGTGGAGCGGGTTCCTGCCGCCAAAGGCCAGGCTATTTCAGCCTACGATCCGCGCGCCATCAAGGGCACTGGTGTGACCTACGCCACCTCGCCCCAGGGTGCAGACCACACTGCCGGGCTGACGATCCGCGCCCAGGTGGATCATACCAAGCCAGAGGGACAGGCGGCGCTCTCGCGCGGCGCGCAGATCAATATGGCTGGCTACGACACCCTGGGAGCCTGCATCTTCGCCGGGTTCGGCTTCGCCGCCGCGCCCCCGGAGACGATTGCCTTCCTGCTCAACGCCCGCTACGGCTGGAACGTTGGCAACGATATTTTGCAAGTGTTGGGCCGCGAGACGCTGGAACTGGAGCGCGAATTTAATCGCCGCGCCGGGTTTACTGCCGCCCATGACCGCCTGCCCGAATGGCTGACCCGTGAGCCGTTGCCGCCCACGGGCGCTGTTTTTGATATAAGCGAAGAAGATTTGGATAGTGTGTTTGACTGGTAAGTAATTCCAAGTGAGAGTCACTTTCTAAAGGGACACTCACTTATCATGATTTCATTGGAGATACCCTATGACCCTGCAAGGCCCGAAAACCCATGAATTGTTCGAGAAAGCATTGCAACATATTCCTCATGGCGTAAACTCGAATTTCCGCTACTGGGGGGATGACGATACCCTGATTATCAAGCGCGGCGAAGGCGCTTATATCTGGGATATGGATGATAAGCGTTATATCGACTATCGTCTGGCATTTGGCCCGGTTATTCTGGGCCACGCAGACCCCAGAGTGACAAAGCGCGTTCAGGAAGCGATTGAAGGTGGCAACCTGTTCGCTTGGACAACACCGCTGGAAATCAGCGTGGCTGAACGTATCAAGCGTCTGACCGGTGTAGATAAAGTGCGGCTGACCAATACGGGTACCGAGGCTACCTTTCATGCGCTGCGGATTGCCCGCGCCTACACCGGGCGCGAGAAATTCATCAAATTTGAAGGCCAATACCACGGCATGATTGATTATTTCATGTTTGGTACGGCTTCATCCAACGAGTCTCAATTAGGCTTGCGTACTGACCCTCGTAGCGCGGCGATGAGTTTGGGCATTCCCAAGGGAATTGGTGATTACGTACTCAATTTGCCCTATAACGATCTGGAACGCCTGGAAGAAACGTTGGCGCAGCAAAGCGAGGAAATCGCCGCTATTTTTGTCGAGCCAATTTTGGGCAACGCCGCCGGGATTATGCCTCAATCCGGTTTTCTGGAAGGCATCCGCGCCCTGTGCGATCAATATGGCATTGTGCTGGTCTTTGATGAAGTAAAAACCGGCTTTCGCATTGCCAACGGCGGGGCGCAGGAATATTTCGGCATCAAAGCCGACCTTGCGACCTACGCCAAATCGCTGGGGAATGGCTTCCCGGTTGCGGCCATCGGCGGCAAGGAAGAAATCATGATGACGGTACAACCAGGCGCAATGGCTCATGGTGGCACCTATTCGGGGAATGTGGCTGGCGTTGCTGCTGCAGACGCTACGTTGGAAATTCTAGAAAACGAGCCGATCATCGAGACGATCAACGCCCGTGGGAAAGCTCTGATGGAAGGCATTGACGAAATTCTTACCGAGCAGAATATTCCGCATGTGGTTACCGGCGTGCCTTCAATGCTCGGTATTCTGTTAGGCACAGACCAAGAACCGCGCGAATTCCGTGATTATATCAAGGGCGACGCTGAACTCTACGACAAAATTGGCATGGCGCTTATCGAACGGGGCATCCAGCCCGACTCGGATGGCCGCGAACCCTGGTTCCTGTGTGCTGCCCTGAGCGAAGAAGATGTTGCAGAAACACTGAATGTGTTTAATGATGCAGTGAAAGCGGTCAAGTGAGACTCTAACTAGGAGGATACTTATGTCCTACGGTTATATTGGAAAAATCCTACATGTACATCTGGCTGATTCTCGTTTTGAAGTTGAGACTCCGCCCGAAGATTTTTATCGTAAATATATGGGGGGTAGCGCAATGGGGATGCACTATCTTTTCAAGCATACCCCTGCTCACGCCGATCCGCTGGGGCCGGAGAACACCCTGGTATTTTCGACCGGGGTTGTCACCGGCGCGCCTGTCTCCGGGCAGAGCCGCCTGACGGCTACGGCCAAATCGCCGCTGACCGATGGGGTGGGCGACTCGCAGTCGGGGGGCTTTTTCCCCGCGGAGTTGAAATTCGCCGGGTTTGATGCCCTCGTAATCCACGGTCAGGCCTCGGAGGCAGTCTATCTCTCAATTAAGGACGGTCAACCCGAACTACGTCCCGCTGCTCACCTTTTGGGCAGGGATACCGCTGAGGTAGACGATCTGATTAAGGCAGAATTGGACGATAAACGCTATCAGGTTTTGCAAACCGGCCTGGCGGGGGAAAATGGCGTGCGTTTTGCGGCGCTGATGACGATGGCGAACCGCGCTCACGGGCGTAATGGCCTGGGCGCAGTTATGGCTGCGAAAAATCTAAAAGCCATCGCGGTGCGCGGCAGCAGTAAGCGCCTGCCGGTGGCCGACTCAAAAGGCTTGAATGAAATAGCCCGCTGGGGTTCGCAGAATTTCCCCGACTCGGATATTTTTGGCATGGGCGTGCATGGTACAGCCGAGGTGTTAGGTTATCAGAACGAAGCGGGTGGCTTGCCGACACGCAACTGGGAGAGCGGTGCTTTTGATGGCTGGGAAGCGATTGACGGCCCAACGATGACCGAGCGCATTTTGAAGGAGCGTGATACCTGCTATGCCTGTACAGTGCGCTGCAAGCGAGTGGTTGAAGTGTTGGAAGGGCCGTTCCAGTCTGAGGCGCGCTACGGCGGCCCGGAGTATGAGACGCTCTCAACTTTTGGTTCGTATTGCGGCGTGGATAATCTGGAAGCGATTGCGACGGCTAACCAATTATGCAATCAGTATGGCATGGATACGATCTCATGCGGGGCGACGATTGCCTGGGCGATGGACTGCTTTGAACATGGCTTGCTGACTGCGGAAGATACTGGCGGCATTGAATTGCGCTACGGCGACGCGGCGGCGATGGTTAGGATGGTGACGATGATCGCCCGACGGGAAGGTTTCGGCGATGTGTTGGCTGAAGGCTCGGCGCGGGCGGCTGAAAAGCTGGGCGTGGGCCAGGATTTGGTGGTCACCACCAAGAAGCAGGAGATGCCTGCTCACATGCCGCAGACCAAACGCTCATTGGGTTTGATTTATGCCGTCAACCCCTTCGGCGCCGATCACCAATCCAGCGAACATGATGGCTCATATGGTGATTATCCCGAACGCATGGCGCAAATTGGCCTGACGGATGGCGACAAGGCCGATGGTTTGAACCGTGAAAAAGTGCAGTTTGCGCTAACCACGCAGTATCTCTACTCTGCGCTGGATTCGGTATCGGTTTGCCAGTTTGTTTACGGCCCTTCGTGGCACTTGATGGATGCCGAGCAGTTGGCAGAGATGACCAGTAAAGTCACCGGTTGGGATGTCACCGTGGAGGAGTTGCTCGAAGTTGGCAAACGGCGCTTGAATATGCTGCAAGTTTTCAATGCCCGCGAGGGCTTCACCCGCGCTGATGATATATTGCCCAAGAAGTTGTACCAACCCCTAAAGGGCGGCGCCAGCGATGGCGTGCATCTAACCGAACAAGAATTGGAGACGGCCAAAGATATCTACTATGAAATGGCTGGTTGGGATGTGGAAAGCGGCACACCCACCGCTGAATTGTTGGCTGAGTTGGGCTTGGATTGGATTTAGTGTGATAGGTTAAAAGTTGAAAGTTACAGGTTTTAACTTGTAACTTTCAATCTGTAACCTTCAACGTTCAACGTTTAATAAACAAACAATCAGGAGAACAAATATGCGTATCGTAGTCTTAGGCGGCGCCGGTAAAATGGGCTGCATCGCTGTGCAAGACCTGGCGGGGGACGACCGCGTTGACGAAGTTGTCATCGCCGACTTCAATCTCGAAAACGCCCAAATTGTGGCGGACTATATCAACAGCCCCAAAATCAGCATTCAATTTGTGGATGTTAACGATCATGTCGGGCTTGTGGACGCGCTCACAGGCGCAGATGCTTGCCTGAATGCCACTGTTTATTACACCAACCTTCAAATTATGGAAGCCTGCCTCGAGGCAGCCACGCACTACACCGATATGGGGGGGTTGTTCCATACTACCTTGAAGCAACTCAAACTTAGCGAGCGTTTCGCCGAGAAGGGCCTTAGCGCCGTGCTGGGTATGGGTTCTGCCCCGGGCATTCCCAATATTCAATCGCGTTATGCTGCCGACCGCCTGGACTCCATCGAGTACATCCGCATTTACGATGGCATCAAACCGCCCGCGCCAGATGATGTGCGCTTCACCTACGCCGTGCCGACGATCATCGACGAGTTGACTCTCTCCCCGATGGTCTACCGGGATGGCGAGTTCGTGGCCGAAAAACCACTCACCGGTTTTGAAGACTACTGGTTCGCGGCCCCGGTTGGCCTGTTGCCCATGCACTACTCGCTCCACTCCGAGGTTGCCACAATCCCGATCACTTTCAAAGACAAAGGTGTCAAGGAATGTTTCTTCAAGATTAACTATTGGGGCATGGCCAAAGAGACCGTCGATAAAGTCAATGTTTTGGCTGAATTTGGTTTTGCCGGGCGCGAGCCGGTGGAAGTTGGCGATGCAAAAGTCACACCGCGCGAATTCACGGTTGCCATGATGGGCAACTATGTTCCGCCGATTGTCGATTTTCTGGCCCCGCCCAAGAATCAGGCTCCGGATTGGGTCAAGGAAATTGTCACCGAAGTCAAGGGCACCAAAGATGGAAAAGATGTCACTTACCGTTTGGGCACGCTGACTGTCAAAGGGGCGCTGCCCACCGGGGTTGCACCAGCCCTCTCAGCCATCTGGCTGGCCGCCGGGCGCGTGGAACCGGGCGTTTATCCGCCTGAAGCGGCCTTCGATCCTGTATCCTTCTTCGAAGATTTAGAAACCCGCGGTATCGTTACGCAAGTGACTGTCACCCATAAAGTTACAGACTAAAGCAGAAAATTTGGGTCTGGTAAAATACGCCCTGGGTTGGCTTGCGTTATAGTCAACCTGGGGCGATTTTGTTTATAGGTTTTCGAAGGGAGAATCATGTCATATCTGCATCATTTGGAATGTTCTGCATGTGGGGAAAGTATTGACCCTGCCATCTTGCAAACCTTCTGCCAGAACTGTCAGGCACCTCTGTTGGTGCGCTACGATCTGGAGAAGATGCGCGCGAAGGTAGACCGCGACGCGATTACGCACAGACCAAAAGGAATGTGGCGCTGGCGCGAAATATTACCGGTGCTTGCACAAGAGAATATGCTCTTTTTAGGGGAAGGCGATACCCCGCTATTACAACTTAATACTTCAGGGGCTAAGTTGGGTTTATCTCAGCTCTATGTCAAAGATGAGAGCATCAACCCCACGGGGACTTTCAAAGCGCGTGGATTGGCCGCCGCGGTATCTAAGGCCAAAGAGTTGGGCGTCACCAAAGTTATTATTCCCACAGCGGGCAATGCGGGTGGAGCGATGGCCGCTTACGCCGCGCGTGGCGGCATGCAGGCGCATATCTTCATGCCTGCCGATACCCCCTATGCCAATCAGTACGAGAGTCAGATTGTGGGGGCTAGCATCGAATTGGTTGATGGTCTAATCAGCGATGCGGCCAGACTGGCGCACGAAAAAGCCGTTGCCGAAGGCTGGTTTGATGTCTCGACCTTCAAAGAGCCGTATCGCACGGAGGGCAAGAAGATCATGGGCTATGAACTGGCTGAGCAATTTGGCTGGACTTTGCCCGATGTGATTATTTATCCCACAGGGGGTGGTACCGGGCTGGTGGGGATGTGGAAAGCCTTCGACGAGATGGAAGCCCTTGGATGGTTGGAATCCAGCCAAAGACCGCGCATGGTGGCTGTGCAGGCCGCGGGCTGCGCCCCGATTATCAAAGCCTTTGACGATGGCGCTACATCTAGCGAATTCTGGAATGGCGCTCAAACCGTCGCCGCGGGATTACGTGTCCCCAAGAGCTTTGCCGATAAAATTATCCTCGATGATTTACGCGCGAGCCACGGCACTGCAATTGCCGTCAGTGATGAGCAGCTACTGGCTGCGCAACGCTTTTTGGCTTCAAGGGAAGGTATTTTCGCGGCGCCGGAGGGAGCTGCTACCCTGGCCGGTTTGATTCAGTTGAAAGAAAAAGGTTGGGTCGCGCCGGATGAGCGTGTCGTACTTTTTAACACTGGCACTGGATTGAAATATATCCCGGCTGGATGAATTTGTAAAAGATTCTCAAAAAAACACGCCAGTGTGCAAAAGTGCGCTGGGGTGTCTTTTTTTTAGGAAATATTCCCACTAACCATCGCCAGCGAGAAACTGCCCCGTATAGCTTTTTTCCACCTGTGCTACATCCTCAGGCGTACCCTCGGCGACAATATAACCGCCCTTCTCGCCGCCCTCCGGGCCGAGGTCAATAATCCAGTCGGCAGTGCGTACCACATCCAGGTTGTGTTCGATGACCACAACCGTGTTGCCAGCATCCACCAGGCGGTGCAATACATCCAGCAAGCGTTGGATGTCGGCGAAGTGCAGGCCGGTGGTCGGCTCATCGAGGATGTATAGCGTGCGCCCGGTAGCGGCGCGGCTCAACTCTTTAGCCAGCTTGACACGCTGCGCTTCACCGCCACTCAATGTCAGGGCGCTTTGGCCGAGCTTAATATAGTCCAGACCGACATCGTGCAGGGTTTGTAGGATTTTGGCAATTTTGGGGTGATGTTCGAAAAAGTCCAGCGCTTCTTGCACATCCATATCCAGCACTTCGGCGATATGCTTGCCTTTGTACGTCACCGCCAGGGTTTGACGATTGAAACGTTTCCCTTCGCAGGTTGCACAGCGTACCCATACATCGGCCAGAAAGTGCATTTCAACTTTTTTGAAACCGTAGCCCTGGCAATCTTCGCAGCGTCCCCCTTTGACGTTGAAACTAAAGCGTCCGGCCTTAAAGCCTAGCGCTTTCGCTTCGGGCATCTCGGCAAACACTTTGCGGATTTCGCCCAGCACGCCCGCGTAGGTGCCAGGGTTCGAGCGCGGGTTGCGACCAATCGGGTCTTGAGTAATATTGATGATCTTGTCGATTTGCTCCAGGCCGTTGATACCGTCGTGCGGGCCTGGGGTTGCCATCTTGGCGTTGTGCAGGGCGCGTGCCAGGGCGGGATGCAATGTCTGGGCGATGAGGCTGCTCTTACCCGAGCCGCTGACTCCGGTGACGCAGGTGAGTGTGCCCAAGGGGAAGTTGGCGTCGATTCCCTTTAGGTTGTGGAGGCGTGCGCCTCGAACAGTGACTACCCCCGTAGGAGTCCGTCGTGCCTGCCCATTGGGTGCAGTCACCCGCTTCTCGCCAGAGAGATACTGTCCGGTCAGCGAATCCGGCGTTAATATAATTTCCTCCGACGAACCGGCGAAGACCAGCTCCCCGCCCAGCACGCCGGGGCCGGGGCCGAGATCAATGATCCAGTCGGCAGCGTGCATGGTGGCTTCATCGTGCTCAACTACCAACACCGTGTTGCCGATGTCGCGCAGATGGATCAGGGTATCGAGCAGGGCGCGGTGATCACGGGCGTGCAGCCCGATGGAAGGCTCATCGAGGATGTAGAGCACGCCCACCAACCCGCTTCCGATCTGCGAGGCCAGGCGGATGCGCTGTCCTTCGCCGCCGGAAAGGGTGGGTGCCGAACGGTCGAGGGTGAGATAATGCAGCCCAACATTGCGCAAGAAACCCAGGCGCTGCTGAATTTCTTTGACGAGTTCAACGCCAATTTGCAACTGCTCGGCGGTGAGTTTTTCGGGCAAGGCGTTCACCCAATTGTGCAGTTGTTCAATGCTCCAGGCGGTCATTTCGGGCATTCGCACACTGTCGATCGTGACGAAACGGGCTTCGGCAGTCAGGCGTTCGCCCGCGCACTTGGGGCAGGGCAATTGGCTCATGAAACTCATATAATGGCGGCGGGTGTATTCCGATTTTGTCTGGCGAAATAGCCGGTTAATATGATGGACAATACCCAACGCCGGACGGTGGCTTTCTCCGCTCCACGAACCGTCTCCGGATTCATATTGAAAGTGAAATTTTGTCTCGCCGGAGCCATGCAAGAGCGTATGGCGAAATTCTTCGGAGAGTTCATTCCAGGGGTTTTCAATATCTACACCGTAATGTTCGGCAATCACTTTGAGCTGGCTGGCGCGCCATTTGCTTTTCTTTTTGCGGATATTGCCATACCAGCGCGAGGCGCCATCGAGCAGGGAGAGATGTGGATGTTCAACAATCAGCTCGGGGTCAACCTGGAGATGCACGCCCAGGCCATTGCATGTATCGCACATGCCCAGGGGCGAGTTGAAACTAAACATGTGCGGCTCCAGCTTGGGGAAACTGAGTTCACACGCTGAGCAGGCATTATGCTCACTGAGCGTGATTTCTTCGTTTTCAGCCCTCGCCCCTAACCCCTCTCCCGCAGGGAAGGGGGCGATAGAAACAATCAGCACGCCGTCGCCCGCGCGCAGCGTGGTTTCGACGGAGTCCATCAGGCGGGTGGGGAAGTCGTTTTCTCCCCTCACCCCAGGCCCCTCTCCCGCGGGGAGAGATGAATCTGACTCCCTGCTCCCATTGGGAGACGGGCTGGGGATGTGGGTTTCAGGCACAACCAACCGATCAACTACCAGCTCAATATTGTGCTTCTTCTGTTTATCCAGCGTCGGGATTTTTGCAGCAAGGTCAATCATCTCCCCGTTAATGCGGGCGCGGGAATAGCCGTTTTGGAGGGCTTGTTTGAGTGGCTTGACGAAAGTTCCTTTGCGATTGCGAGCGATGGGGGCCAGAAGCTGGAAGCGCGTTCCTGGGGGGAGTTGGCTCAGTTGATTGGCGATTTGCTGCGCCGATTGGGGTTGCACAGCGCGGCCACACTGCGGACAGTAGGGTGTGCCCAGGCGGGCGTATAGCACGCGCAGATAATCGAGAATCTCGGTAACAGTTCCCACGGTGGAGCGCGGGTTGCGGCTGATGGTTTTTTGTTCGATAGCAATCGCCGGGCTAAGGCCGGTGATCTGATCGACGAGGGGCTTTTCCATCTGCTCCATGAACTGCCGCGCAAAGGAGGAAAGACTCTCTACATAGCGGCGCTGACCCTCGGCGTAGATCGTATCGAAAGCCAGCGACGACTTGCCGCTGCCGCTGACCCCGGTGACAACCACCAGTTTGTGCCGCGGAATGGCGACAGTGATATTCTTTAAGTTGTGCTGTCTGGCCCCGCGCACGACAATATCGCCCAGGCCGGGTGCGACCATATTTTGTTGCGCGTAGGCCGGGTGTTCTCCGGGCAACTCTTCAGATTTTGAGAAACGGTTACCGGTTGAAAGTTGGAAGTTGGAAGTTGAACCTTCAACCTGTAACCTGTAACTTTCACCTGATGATAATTCTGCTAATCTATCCATGTCTGAGGGTAGTAGCGCATCCACGCTGGCAAGTTGGATGTCATCAATCACACCGAGTTGGCGTAGTTTGGCATAGAGCCGTTTTGTGCGCGGCAACTCATCGAAAAAGGCGCGCAATTCGTCGAAGTTTTCGTCAGGGTTATGGGTCAGATCGGCAATGTGGTCGAGCAGAGCTTTGTCGTTCACTGTCATGGATGTTTCGGGCTTGTAGTGTAGCTCATCCCAATAGTCAAAGAGACCTAATTCGAGTTTATTCAGCGCCTGAAAGTCGTGCAGTAGGTTGCCGCGGATGCATGGGAATCCCTTCCAGCGTCCGCTGTAACGGAATAGATCTGAACGCACTTTTCCGGCGCGGGCTAACTTCCACGCTGAACCGGCCACGTAAAAATCATGATCGCGGCGGATGTTTGTCAGGTCGCAGGTAGGGTCAAATTTTATTTGTTCCTGCCCCTCAAGTGCGAGCATCTCGTTGGGGTCAACCAAAATCATACCGCCGATGTCGGGGTCAACAAGAATCCAGCGTTCTTGTGCTGCATCCCAATACTCGCTGATCCAATGATCGCCTTTATAGGCAACGCTTGGTTTGAAATAATCTTCAAACCCCACGCGCATCCGGGCGGGGATGCCTTTGTGACGTAGCAGCGATACGAGGAAGATGGCGAAATCGCGGCACATGCCGATCTGTTTTTCTCTCGCTTGGCGGGGCACTGTTAAGGGTGCAGGGTCAAGTTCGGTGATGCGCGCCAAGCGCTGCTCCATGGTGCGCAGACGTTGTTCGGCGCGGCTTTCGCGGGTCAGCGTGACACTGTTCGATTGGGCCGCATTGCGGTGCAGCATCTGCCCCTGGATAATGCGGATCAGCCCGGGGATATCATCGGGCAGGCCCTCGTAGAGCGAGCGATATGTCCCAGCGTCGGTCAGTGGGCTGTGCGTTCGGTAGTAGTCGAGTTGCTTGGGGGTCATGCAAATGTCCTTTTGGGAGATAGCACGTATGTTCTGCTATTTTATCATTAACGCATGGTTTTGGTGAATAGGTTGTCTTAAAAAATTGTTTTGTATCAGCACAAAAATAGAGTTCCATTTGGAAATACGGTTATTTGCCGCGTCTGTTCAAACTACTCTTGATGATTACAAAAAATTTGTGTTTTGTTACTTATTGGGTTGTATGAACGACTAAATAAACAGAAATCCCAAACACACAATTTTCATAAGGAGATTTACCATGAAGAACATCACTAAAATTTCCCACAAAGCACTTCCCTTGTTGGTAGTCGCTGTTATGGCGCTGAGTTCAATCGCTGCCGCAGCCCCCAATGGTTTTACCGCCGATCTGGCCGTGACCGATATTTACCACAAAAACCAGCCCCACGGACAGTTCCATGCCCGTATCGCCAATCACGGTCCCGGGACGCTGAGCAATGTACAGGTGACTTTGTTTTGTGGCTACGATAGCATCGACAAGAATACCGGAAAAATTGGCCCCAGCAAGCAAAAGACCATCAAAGTTAAACTCAGTCTCAGCCCCGGCCAGACTCAAGAGGTGCCAACGGGACTCAATTATGACACCAGCGTATACAATTATCAGGTTGGCTGCGAAGTGAAAGTCGGCTTCAATGACCCCAACAAAGGCAACAACTTCCGCTCAGAGAGCCTTAAAACAGCCGGTGGAAACTCCGGCGGTAGCTCTGGAAACGCTGGTAAATTCACCGCTGATATCGCCGTGACCGATATTTACCCCGGCAACCAGCCCCACGGCCAGTTTCATGTCCGTATCACCAATCGCGGCCCGGGCACGCTTCAAAATGTCAAGGTCAACGTGACCTGTTCATCCGAGCGCACCGATAAAAATAATGGGCAACTGAGCAGCGGGGGCAACCGTAACTTCGCCGTCAACCTGAATCTCAGCCCCGGACAAACTCAAGATTTTGCCACCGGTCTGAAACTCGACACAACTATATTTGATTATCTTGTCGGCTGCCAAGTGAAGCCTGACTTCAATGATCCCAACAGCGGCAACAACGTATACTCAGAGCAGTTCCACTAATCTCATCAGCTTGACGAAAAATTGGGCCTTCTCGAATATCATGGAGAAGGCCTGATTGTTTAATCACCCTTAGGCGTATTGCAAACAAGCTGCATATAACACTTCGATGGCATGTTTGTTTTCGCTGGATCGGCAGCGTTCTGCGTGCATTTGGGAGAAATATCTCCCGGATTTGGTTACTCCCTTGGGCGCAGTCGCCAACCACACAGGAGTGGCCGCTCCCTGCTCGGGGGTTTCGCTGCCTCCAAAGCCTAGATCGTTGCTCAGGGTTGAATTCACATCCCCAGGGTGGCAGCTATTCACCGAAATGCCCACTGGTTTGAGACGCTCCGCGAAGGCTACCGTCAACATGCGGTTGGCCTGCTTGGACTGGCGATAGGCTGTGCCATTGCGATAGGCGCGTTGCTTGAACTCTAGATCGTCAATATCGAGATCGCCGGCCCAATAGCTGGCAACATTGATCACCCGCGCCGGCGCGCCAGCTTTGAGATTCGGCGTGAAAGCCTGGGTCATCCAGAAATAACTCAACACATTGACAGCGAATTGCGTCTCGATGCCCTCGGGCGTCTCGTGCCGTTTGCGCGGGCTGAGGGCGGCATTGTTAATGAGTATGTGCAGCGGGCCTTGCCATTCTTCCGCTAGTGTGTAAATTTCAGCGCGACGTGAAAGGTCGCATAGCTCATAACGAATGGCCTGATTTCCTGTTGCCTGAATGATGTCTTGGACAGACTTTTGGGCTTTGGCCTCATTTCGCGCTATGAGCACAACTTCGTAATTTGAGTGTTTTGCCAAGCCACTGGCAATCGCTTCGCCAATAGCGCCGGTAGCGCCGGTGATCATGGCAACTGTTTTAACTTGATTCATGATGTACCCTGCGTGGTTTTCGTTGAATGGAAAGGATCGCCAAACCGATGAAGATCAACCCAATTCCCAGCCCCGCACTGGGATTAAATCGCTCGCCCAGTACGAAAATTCCCAGCAGACTGGCTGTGAGCGGCTCTGATAAAGTTAATGTTGTCGCCTTGGCAACCGGCACAGTCTTTAGCCCGTTACCGAAGAAGAGATATGCCGCTGCGGTCGCAAATAATCCCAGATGTAGCGCTACCATCCAACCGCTTGGCTCTGCCAACCAGGATAAATCTTGCGTGAAAAGCAATGGTGAAAGCAGCACGGCTCCCAGACAGAATACAACCGCCATGGCTGCTTCGGGCTGGACGCGTTCCAGTAAATTTTTACTGGCTACCGCAAAGGTGGCATAGGCGAGACCCGATAACAAGGCGAAAACAACCCCCAATGGATCAATACTTACTTGTTCGCCGGGGGCAACCAGTACAATGCCTCCGCCAACAGCCAATGCGGTCGCCAAGCCCCATTTCCAGCCAGGACGCTCTTTGCGCACAAACCAGCCCATCAGCCCGGCTAGAATCGGCGCGCTGCCGATCGTGACAATCGTCCCCGTTGCGACACCAGTTTTGGCAACTCCGGCAAAAAAGAACAAGTTATATGCTGCCATGCTCAATCCGGAGAGCAGAGTAGTCGCCAGCGGCCAGCGAATACCTCGCAAAGATTGTCCACGCCAGCGTGAGAATACCAATAGCGCCAATCCGCCAAGCGCCAGCCGTACTGCGCCGATGGAAATTGGGGTTGCTCCTTGTGGCGCAAAAGTTTGGCTAGTGCCGGTCGTACCCCAAAGTACAGCGGCCAGAATGATCCAAATTTCGCCAGGAAACTTATACATAGATGCCTTGTCACTCCTAAACATGATAAGCATATGTACAACAACTTGCCAGATATTATTCTATCCTAGCAGTTTGTCGGAGAGGCAAGTACTTTGACAACATAAATAGCCCGATGGGG
>JABGRQ010000106.1 GCA_018648225.1 Chloroflexota bacterium | reverse complement strand
CGTTATGACTATTAAGAAACTCTTCCAACTGCCTTATCTCCCCATCACACTCGCTCCGATTGCCTTGTTCTCGCCATTGCTCTTTGGCGGCAAAGTGCTATTTTGGGGCACGCCGGGCTTGCAGTTCATGCCCTGGTGGACATTTGCCTGGGAGACCCTTCTCGATGGACATCTGCCGCTCTGGAATCCGCTGCTCGGGATGGGCGCGCCGCTGCTGGCAAATTATCAGTCGGCATTGTTTTACCCGGCCACCTGGATATATCTGCTGTTTTATGCGCTCGGCGGCCTCAGTGCGATGGCCTGGGCGCAAGCGCTGGTGCTGACATTGCACCTGATCTTATCCGGCTGGGGGATGGCGAAACTGACCCGTCGTCTCGGCTGGGATCCATTGGCGCAATCTGTGGCCGGGCTGGCGTATGCCCTTTCGGGCTATCTGGTGGCGCGTGCTTGGTTTGCCAGTATCAACGCCACGGCGGCCTGGCTTCCCTGGGCATTGCTGGCGGCCTATGCGGCAGTCGAGCGGCCCTCCCTGCGCCGCTGGGCGCATCTCAGCCTCGTGCTGGGTGTGCAATTGTTGGCTGGTCATGCGCAGACCGCCTGGTATACGTGGCTGCTCACCGGAGCGTGGATTCTCTTTTGGGCCTGGACGCGCGCTGACAATCTCCGACGTTGGCGCGCGGTGCTTAAGGCCGCGGGTAGCTATCTGCTGGCCGGGCTGGGCAGTGCGGCGCTGGCCGCGGTTCAACTGCTGCCCACCGCCGAATATCTGCTGCAATCGCAGCGCGCCACCGCGGTTGACGCCGAATTTGCGCTCAACTATTCGTTTTGGCCGTGGCGCTTTATCACGCTGATCGCTCCGAATTTCTTTGGCAACCCTGCTCACGGCGATTATTGGGGCTATGGCAATTTCTGGGAAGATGCCGTGTATATCGGGTTGCTGCCGTTATTATTGGCATTGGGCACGCTCGCGCGCCGACGGGTAAAAAACAATAATGAGCAATCGCTAATCGCCAATCTTCAATTGTCAAGCGTATGTTTTTTTGCTGCTATCATTCTTGTTGCCTTCCTTCTCGCCCTCGGTAAAAACACCCCTGTTTTTCCCTGGCTGTATCAACATATCCCGACCTTCGATATGTTCCAGGCGCCGACGCGCTTCTCTTTATGGGCGGTGGTTGCGCTGGTGTTGTTGGCTGCGCTGGGTGTGCAATTTTGGCGCAGACCCGAGGGCCGCGGCCTGTATTGGACGCGTTTGGGCACGGCGGGCGCGTTTGCTGTCAGTATGGGAGCCGGGCTGGCCTATTTTAATATGGGCGCAGTCAGCCCTACCTTCATCCGGGCTACGGCGCTGGCGGGCCTGTGGGGTCTGGGGGCTGGGGCGCTATCGCTGACCGCGCCGCCGCATACCCACGCAGGCCGCACTCGAATCTGGCAATGGCTGGTCGTTTTGTGGATTACCGCGGATTTGCTTTTTGCCGGATGGGGCCTCAATCCTGGTACCAATCCGGAGTTTTATACACACTCCGTCCCGGCTGTGGATGGGCGTATCTATCTTCCCGCCGAGCAAGAATACGCCTTTAAGTACGAACGCTTTTTGCGCTTCGATACTTTTGATTCTGGTGAAAACTGGCTCGACCTGCGCGCCGCCCAACTGCCTAATCTGAACTTGCTCACTGGGCAGGCATCGGTTAATAATTTTGATCCCTTTGTGCCGGGGCGCTATGCCCGCTGGATGGATGCGCTGGAGGGGTTGGATGCCAACTCAAAAGAGCGCATACTGAACTTGATGGCGGTGGCTGCCACTGAGCAGGTGGTCGCGGAACGCGGCTATAGCGTGAGTTTTGCGCCCCGAGGTTTGGTCAGCCGTTTTAGCTGGGTGCCGTGCGCTGTGCCCGCTATAGATGCAGAAGATGCCTGGGCGCAGACCTTTTCTGGCGAGATCAACTTTGGGGATACGATTGTCCTTGAAGGCTTGGAATCCGCCCCGAGCCGCGTATGCGATTCCACGTTGGGGCAGGTGACTCTCGAAGATGAGCACCCCAATTTTGTGCAATTTTCCATTAAAAGCCGGGCGCCCGGCTGGCTTTTAATGGCCGATGTGTGGTATCCGGGCTGGCGCGCCTGGGTGGATGGCGAGCCGGTTGATGTGTTGCAAGCCAATTATCTGTTTCGTGCGGTTGAAGTACCTGCGGGGGCACAGCGCGTCGAATTCAGGTATCAGCCGCTTTCATTTTATATTGGCTTCTTCGTGAGCGTGTTTGCCTGGGTTGGGCTTGGTTGGAAGCTGCGCTCAAGTCGTCAAAAATCCGTTTGACCAGAAAAAACTCATACGGTATAATCACGCTTCGGCTTTAAAGTAGGTGTTCAGCAAACTCTGAACCACAGAATTGAATTACAGAAGTAGGTAATGTATTATGCCCAAACGAACGTATCAACCCAAAAAACGTCGTCGAGTCCGCGTGCATGGTTTCCGCTCTCGAATGTCCACTCGTGGAGGGCGCGATGTTCTCAAGCGTCGTCGCGCTAAAGGCCGCTATCGCCTGACGGTGAAAATGAACGAGCATGTTAAGAAAGTTAACTGGAAGAGCTAACCCGCATTTGGGCTGGCTATCACCTCCGCCACTGGTGCAGGGGTGAAGCGCAAATTTCGTCTGACGAAGGCAACTGATTTTGAGCGGGTGCGGCGTTCTGGCAAGTCCTATGCCCACCCGCTTGTTGTGTTAGTTATCTCTCCTAACGAGCTTCAAATTTCCAGATTTGGCGTTTCAGCGAGTAAAGCGGTGGGCAATGCTGTCCAGCGCAATCGGGTGAAACGCCAGCTTCGCGAAATTATTCGCAGCGAAATGGGCCATATCTCGCCGGGTTGTGATGCGCTTGCGATTGCCAGAAGCAAAATAACTCAAGCCAGTTTTGCGGAAATTCATCAGGCGCTTGAGCATTTGCTCACGAAGGCTGGCCTGATTTCTATTGAAAACACCAATGTCAACTGACTTTTATTTGAACGATACAGGGCCACTAGATGCAGGACCGCACTTAAATAGTGAAGAACCGCGTTTGCGCGATCTGCCATTAACGCTTGGAAATCTCCCGCGTGTGCCGTTGTTGGCCTTCATTCGTTTATATCAGATGACGCTCTCGCGCGCCTTGCCACCGAATACATGCCGCTTTTATCCATCTTGTTCGCATTATGGATACCAGGCAATCTATAAATATGGCGCGTTGCGCGGCAGTTTGATGGCGGTGTGGCGCGTTTTGCGTTGCAACCCTTTCAATCCGGGCGGCGTTGATCTGGTGCCATGAGCGAATACTAATATAGTGTGATTGGAGGCGATCTCCTGACATACTATGATTTCAAAACACAATCTAAAATATGAAAACAAAATCAATCTTGACGATCCTGACCTTGTTAATTCTTGCGATTGCCTTGAGCGCGTGCACCGGGGGGCGCACTGTTGTTGCTTCGGGCTGGGCGAGCGTTGTAGCCGATGAGGATACAGCTTATTTTGCTTACAATAATTATGTGTACGCGATAAACCTGGCAAACGGCAGCGAACGCTGGCGTTATCCCAACGAGCCGGACGCCGCGGTAACGTTTTATTCCACGCCCGCGCTGACACCGGACGGGCAGTTGGTTATCGGCGGTTATAACCACACGTTGTATAGCCTGGATCCGAAAACCGGAGCTTTAAACTGGACCTATGACGAATCTACCGGACGCTATATCGACAGCCCGTTGATTACAGCGAATGGAATTTTTGCCCCATCTACGGATAAAAACCTCTATGCGATTGGCTTCAACGGTTTACCCCTGCGCGAGCCATTTGCGACCGAAAAAGAGCTTTGGGCAACCCCTGGAACTGATACGCAGTGCGAATGTATGTTTGTACCCTCAATGGATCACCGCATTTATTCGGTGAATGCGACAACCGGCGTACAGCATTGGGTTACGGATGATTTGGGCGGCGCTATCGTTGGCACGCCCGCGTTGAGCGAGGATCGTATGCTGTATATTGGCACGTTTGCCAATACGATGATTGCTCTCGATGCCGACAACGGCGGTGAACTCTGGCACTTTGATGCGCAAGACTGGGTCTGGGGTGGGCCGGCGATTAACGGCGACGCGCTTTATTTTGGCGATCTGAGCGGTGCTTTTTACGCCCTCGACCGCCAGACGGGCGAAATGCTCTGGAAGGTCGCACCGGGTACGGGTTCTATCGTGGATACGCCCCTGGTTGTGGATGACATGATCTACTTCACCGCTGAGGAAGGTCTGCTGGTGGCGGTTCAAGCGGATGGCTCGATTAGTTGGCAAAAAACATTTGAAGGCAACACCTATGCCAGCCCGGCTGCCGCTGGAGACCTGATCCTGGTCACAACTTCCCAGCCCGAAGCATTGGTTGTAGCTTATGATGCCAACGGTGCCCAAAAATGGACGTTCTCAGACGCCGGCGAGTAATCATAAATAATTAGCGAAAAGCCACAGATGAATGCGGATAAAGAAAAGACCAAAAATCCGCGTTGATCTGTTTTCATCCGCGTTTTTCTCAAAGGAACACGATTATGTGGGATTCTTTCATCAGTATCATGATTAATATCCTGCTCTATATTTATGCTTTTATAGGGCAGAACTTTGGCATTGCCATCATCTTGTTCACTATTCTCATTCGGTTGGTGCTCTACCCGCTGAATGCGCAACAGGTCAAGCAGAGTGGCGCATTGCAGGATTTGCAAAAATCAAAAAAATGGCAAGAAATTCAGAAAAAATACAAAGACAACAAAGAAAAACTTGCCCAAGAGCAAATGGCACTTTATAAGGAAATGGGCGTCAACCCCTTTGGCTCGTGCTTGCCAACCTTAATTCAGTTCCCGATCATCATTGGCCTGTATCAGGCCATCATCCGCGCCCTGGCTGTCAGTCCGGTGCAGTTGCTCAATCTCAGCCATCATATCTCCGGCGGGGCAGACCTCATTCCGCTCAACAATCATTTCTTGTGGATGGACCTCAGCTTGCCCGAAAAAGACTTTGGCTTGGCAATTGCCGGTTTTGGCATCCCGATTTTGGCAATTGTCGTCGTCGTCACCAGCTATCTGCAAACCAAATTGATGACCCCGCCGAGCACTGGCAGCGCCAATGATCAAAGCGCCCAGATGACCAAAGCGATGGGTTTATATATGCCCATTTTTATGGGCTGGCTGGCGTATAGCTTCTCATCAGGTTTGGCGTTATATTTTGTTGTCAGCAACCTGGCTACGATTGGGCAATATGCGCTCATGGGACGGCTCGATTGGAATAATATTCTGCCTCAACGAGCATCAAAATAATAGGGAGAAAATTCATGTCGGAAAAACACGCTACCCTCGAAGTCATCGCCCCATCGATAGACGAAGCGATTGAAAAAGGTCTTTCCGATTTGGGCCTTGTCCGCGCGGCTGTGGATGTAAAAGTGTTGGATGAAGGCAGTACCGGTTTATTTGGATTGGGTTCGCGACAGGCGCGCATTATGCTGATTGTCAAGGACGATGCGGAACCTGTACCCGCGGCGGTTTCAGCGAAAGAAGCCGATACCAGCTCCTCGACAGAATCTACCGCATCGGTCGCGTCATCCGAAGATCAAGCATACACTTTGCAGCTCGTCCATGATATATTGCGCGATCTGCTCGACAAAATGCACCTCGAAGACACCAAAATCGACACCTATCTGGGCGAGCCTTATGGCCCCCTCGACCGCGTCCCCGTGCACGCCGATATTTCAGGTGATGACCTTAGCGTTTTAATTGGCAGCCGCGGCGAAACGCTTGAAGCATTGCAGTATATCGCCCGTCTGATGCTCGGCAAAGAGCTGGAGCGAGCCATGCCGCTGGTAATTGATGTCGAAGGTTTTCGCCAGCGCCGTTCGCAGCAAATTAGCCGTCTGGCGCGGCGCGTGGCTGAACAAGTCGCTCAGACTGGCCGCAGCCAATCGCTGGAACCGATGCCCGCCAATGAGCGTCGGATTGCACACCTGGAATTGCAAGATGACAGTAGTGTATATACCGAGAGCGTTGGCACAGGCCGCAATCGCAAGGTTGTCATTTACCAGCGTAGTTGAAATCAGATGACAGGTGTCCACCAGAGCCTGTCGCTTTTTTACCGAGCAGGGTGTTTGCGTGGATCCCAGGCGCACACCCTGCTTTGCTTAACTCAGGTATAATTTAGCCATGCTCCGCCCTCCCAGCGTTGAAGCCATTGACTATTTGATTGTTGGGCATATTGCGCTCGATATTACTCCGCATGGTTTGCGCCTCGGCGGTACGGCAGCGTATTCGGCATTAACCGCCCGGGCATTGGGCCAGCGTGTCGGGCTGGTGACTTCTTGGGGCGCTGGCGAGCAATTTGGTTTGTTGCTTGAACGGGGTGTGCAGATTCTTAGCATCCCCGCAGAAAAAACAACCATCTTCGAGAATATTGCCACACCCCACGGACGCATCCAGCGGATTGAAAGCATTGCCCAGCCCCTTACACTGGATGTGATTCCTGCCGAATGGCGCATTGCGCCGTTGGTTCATCTGGCGCCGATTGCGCAGGAAATTGAACCCGAAATAGCCAACGAATTTCCAGAGAGTTTGGTACTGGCAACGGTGCAAGGTTGGCTGCGTCGGTGGGATGCCGCTGGGCATATTTCGCCCGCCGATTGGCGTAATAGCCTCCCGGCGCTACAGAAGAAGGGCGTGATTGTGATGAGTGAGGAAGATGTCCAGTACGACGAAGCAGTAATTGCCGCAATGGCCGCTGAAGCTCACCATCTTGTAGTGACTTGTGGTTCTTCTGGCGCACGCGTTTTTATTGCTGGAGAACAGTATCCAATCGCGGCGCCCTCGATTGCGGAAGTAGATGCTACGGGCGCTGGCGATATTTTCGCTGCTGCATATGCTATTCATTACCAGCGCACGCAAGACCCGTTTGAAGCGGCAGTGTTTGCGAATCGATTGGCGGCAGACTCGGTGACGCGTTGCGGTTTAGCGAGTATTCCCCTTGAAGTTTGAAGATGAAGGCTTCCTGTTCACGGTAGCAAAAACCCAAAAGATAAAAAGGTGTACTGTATGGGATTGATTTACGCAATTGCCAACCAAAAAGGCGGCGTTGGCAAAACTACAACAGCGATCAACCTGGGGGCTTTCCTGTCGGAGAATGGACAGCGAGTTTTATTGGTGGATATTGACCCGCAGGCCAATGCCACCTCCTCGATTGGCGTGGACAAGGAGAATATCAAAGGCGGCACGTATGAAGTCTTGATCGATAAGGCTGCCCCCGAAAAGCTGATTCTGCATAACCCGCGTCTCCATATGGATTTACTTCCAGCAAATCCCGGTTTGGCAGGGGCGAGTGTAGAACTGGTGGATGCAGAACATCGTGAACAACGCCTGCGTTCAGGATTAGAAAAACTGAAGGATAAATATGACTATATCCTTATCGATTGCCCACCTTCATTGGGTCTGTTAACCATCAATGGGCTCGTGGCGGCCAACGACGGCGTGATTATTCCGGTGCAGTGCGAATATTTAGCGCTGGAGGGGTTGGGCCAGTTGGTGCAAACGTTGAATCGTATCCGCAGCACGGTTGCCCCGCAACTCAAAATTCGCGGTGTATTGATGACCATGTTTGACTCGCGCACCAACCTTTCGAGCGATGTTGTCGAAGAAGTGCGCAAATATTTCCCCGATCAGGTATTTGATGCCGTTATCACGCGCAGCGTTCGCCTGGCTGAAGCGCCCTCCTATGGAATTCCAATTTCGCTCTACGATCGCAACTCGGCAGGCGGGAAAGCCTATCAGGCGGCAGCCAAAGAATTGCTGACTAAAGATCGTGTGGCGGTTCCGGCCAAATTGTAAATAGAACCGAAAGTAGCTCGTCTGCCAGATTTTTTAGGACAGACACTTTTTTCGGAAGGATTGTTGAAAGGTGCTGAATATGACATCTCCACGTAAACGCTCAGGCCTGGGTAAAGGTTTAGACGCGTTGATTCCGATGGATGCGCTACCGTCTGCTTCGGTGGATCTCGCCGCGGGGGTAGTTGAAGTTCCGGTGAGCCAGATCAGCCCCAACCCTCGTCAGCCGCGCGTCCACTTCAAGCCAACTGGAATCGCCGAGCTGGCTGCATCCATTCGTGAACACGGCATCATCCAGCCGCTAATCGTTACCCGCGATGAACAAACTACGGGTTATATTCTCGTTGCCGGAGAGCGGCGTTTGCTGGCTTCCAAAGAAGCGGGGCTGGAAAAAGTGCCCGTGGTGGTGCGCGAGGCCACCGATCAGCAGCGATTAGAGTTGGCGTTAATCGAAAATGTGCAGCGCGCCGATCTCAGCCCGCTGGAAACTGCCGATGCCTACCAGCAACTGGTGGACGAATTCGGCCTGGCGCACGCCGAAATCGCCGAGCGCGTGGGCAAAAGCCGCGTGGCGGTGACCAACACGCTGCGCTTGCTCAATCTGCCGCCCAGTGCCAAACAAGCCTTGCTGGAAGAAAAAATCAGCGAGGGCCACGCGCGGGCGTTATTAGCCCTATCTACATCGCAAAGCCAGGCCGCAGCCTTGCAAACCGTGATCGATAAAAAACTCAGCGTGCGCCAAACCGAGGAACTGGTCCGTAAATTGAGTGGAGAGAAACCACCCCTGCGCGAGCGTCCGGTGCCGCCGCCGGAAGTGGTTGAACTCGAAGAGCGTTTGCGTTCAGCCCTGGGCACAAAAGTCAGCATGAAGCACGGCAACAAGGGTGGCACCATCACCGTGCATTATTATTCCAATGAAGAGCTGGATGCATTGCTGATGAAATTTTTGGGGGATTAATACGCATGGTGAAAATTCTTTATAATGCGGATATCTATACCCTGAACCCGGAGATGCCGCGCGCTTCGGCGATTGCCATCGACCGGGGCGTGATTCTGGCGCTGGGGGATGATGATTTACGGACTCAGTTTGGGGCTGGCGCGCAAACCCAAAACATGGGCGGCGCCCCGCTGATCCCTGGCCTGACGGATGCGCATATTCACATGCAGCATTACGCTCAAAGTTTGCAATATGTCGATTGTGAAGTTGACTCCCTGGAAAAATGTTTGCAACGTGTCGCCGAGCGCGCCGCGGTTTCCGCGCCTGGCGAGTGGATTCTGGGCCACGGCTGGAATCAAAATAATTGGGGCTTGCCCAACGAAGGCGGGTTCCCGACTGCCGCACAGTTGGATGCCGTCGCCCCGCAGCATCCAGTCTATCTGACGGCGAAGTCGCTGCACGCGGGTTGGGCGAATAGCGCCGCGTTATGTGCGGCAAAAATTAGCGCTCAGACACTCAACCCTGAAGATGGCGAGTTTCAACGCGATCCGCACGGCGCGCCAACCGGGATATTATTGGAAGGCGCGATGACCTTGTTGGCGCGGATCATTCCTGAACCTTCGGGCGATGAACTGGCCGAGATGCTTTTGCAAGCGCAAGCGCAGTTATTTGCGTTCGGAATAACTGGAGTACACGATTTCGATCGCCGCGCTTGTTTTGATGCTTTGCAACGGCTGCATCAACGCGATGCGCTAAAATTACGCGTGGTCAAAAATATCCCTGTGGAAGATTTGCCCTATGCCGTTGGCCTGGGTTTGCGCTGGGGTTTCGGCGACGATCGGCTGCGCATTGGCGGCGTGAAGGCTTTTGGCGATGGTGCTTTGGGGCCGCGCACAGCGGCGATGTTACAACCCTATGAGGGCGAAGCCGAAAACCGCGGTATGCTGCTGCTCGATGCCGAGCAAATTGTTGAATTCGGTCAGCAGGCGGTTGCCAATGGTTTGCCGCTAACCATTCACGCAATCGGCGACCGGACGAATCATGAAGTGGTGGATGCCTTTGAAGCCCTGCGCAAATACGAAAAAAGTTTGGCGCATAGCCATCCGTCTCCCGACCTCCATCCCCCGTCGTCTTTGCGCCACCGCATTGAGCACGTGCAAATCATTCACCCCGATGACGCTCCTCGTCTGGCTGAATTGGGCATTATTGCATCCATGCAGCCAATTCATGCCACTTCAGATATGTACATGGCCGACCGTAACCTGGGGCAGCGTGCCACAAATGGCTATACCTGGCAGGATCAGTTAGCGTACGGGACGGTATTGGCCTTCGGCTCCGATGCACCGGTCGAGTCGCCGAATCCGTTTTGGGGATTGCATGCCGCCGTCACCCGCCGCCGCCGGGATGGCAGCCCTGGGCCGGATGGCTGGTTCCCCGCGCAGCGCATCAGTCTTATAGAAGCCCTGCGCGCCTATACCTTCGGTGCGGCCTACGCAGCGGGGATAGAAGATCGCCTGGGAGTACTCGCGCCGGGTTATCATGCCGACCTTCTGGTGTTAGATACAAATCCTTTTACCTGTGAAGCGGACGGGCTGCACGAAATTCTACCCCTCAGCACCATGATTGCCGGTGAATGGGTGTATTCGGCTAAATAAAACGGAGGCTATTTTGTCGAGCTTTCATCCACCCCGAACAGGTAAGCGTAGATCAAACTCATCACAACCATTTCACCCCCCTCTTCCAATCCGCCCATAATTTCATAAACTAGCTGTGTATCAAAAATCCGCCGGATGCCGATGTGCAGCAGATCAACCCCTAATGCAAAAACCATCAACAGGGCGAATAACCACAGCAACGTGCGCGTAACGGACTGCTCTTCGGGCGCGCTTCTTCGGTAGCTTATCCCTATAAAAAGCATTGTTGGAATTCCGATCATTAGGTAGAGAGCCAATTCCCCCAGCTTGACTTTGTATGCCAGCGGCCAGTCGAAGGGCATTAAATTAGTACTCAGGCTCCCGGCGATACTCTCATGAAACGTCATCACGTTATTGAGCAAAATGAAGCCAAACAGCAGCAGCCAAACGGCATAGACTATTTTTCGTCGCCGGATGAACAAATAAACTAAAAGTACAGCGATCCAAACCCCTTTGATGTCCTGATAAATTTCGGCATAGCCTTTGTTCTGCTCAAGCGAGAACAAATACGAGGAAACCAGATTGGTGCTGAATTTAAGAATGTGGGCAACGATGAAAATGGCATCAATCAGTAGCAGCGAGAACAGCAGACGATATTCTTTTTTCTCAAGATCGATGCGCATAATTTTGCTGCATCCATTGGTTGTATTGTTGCTGCTTGCGGATTTTAGCCACCCACTCAGCGTTGGCGAGATACCAGTCTACAGTTTTTTCAAGCCCGCTGACAAGCGCTTGCCGCGGCTGCCAACCCAATTCCGTTTGGATTTTGCGCATATCAATTGCATAGCGCCGATCGTGCCCGGGGCGGTCGGTGACGTATTCAATCAACTGCGCGTGGGGTTTGTGCGGCGAAGCAGGCAAGCGCGCATCGAGGATGTTGCACAACGTTTGGATAATCTCCAAATTTGTGGGTTGGTTGTCGCCGCCGACATTATAGTCTTCACCGATCCGCCCCTGGCGCAGTACCAACGCAATCGCCTCGCAATGGTCTTCCACATAAAGCCAATCCCGAATTTGTTGCCCATCCCCATAAACAGGCAATGGCTTACCTTCCAGCGCGTTCAAAATCATTAGCGGAATCAATTTTTCGGGGAATTGGTGTGGCCCGTAATTGTTGGAGCAGTTGGTCAGTGTGGTTGGCAGCCCGTAGGTGTGATGGTAAGCCCGCACCAGATGGTCGCTGGCGGCTTTAGAAGCCGCGTAGGGCGAATTAGGCTGGTAGGGCGTGGTCTCGGCGAAGGGAGGATCGTCCGGGGCGAGAGAGCCAAATACCTCATCGGTGGAAATGTGATGAAAGCGCGCCTGCCCGGAAATCCATTTGCGCTCGCGCAGCCAGAAATCTTTAGCCGCTTCCAGCAAGGTAAAGGTGCCCACGATATTGGTTTGGATAAATTGCTCCGGTCCGAGAATCGAGCGATCGACATGCGATTCGGCGGCGAAATGCACAATCGTGTCAATCTCGTGCTGGCGCAGCAAATCGTCAACCTGGGCGCGGTCGCAAATATCTCCCTGAATAAACGTATGCCGTTCTTCGCCGGGCAATGCTTCGAGATTCGCCCGGCTGCCGGCGTAGGTCAGTGCGTCAAGATTAATAACCTGTAAATCAGGTTCGTTTTTCAGGAGTTGGCGCACGAAATTTGAGCCGATGAATCCGGCGCCGCCAGTAATGAGAATGTTTTTCACAGCGTTTCCTTATTTATTCATGCAAAGTAGATTTTTGTCCGCACGCCAATGGCCTCAACTTGCGAACGAATTTCGCGCGCATAGAGCGGATTGAGCAGAATTATACCGTCAGGCTGGTATTTTTTGAGCGCGTTGGGGGAAATAATTTCTTGCCCGGTGCGCGGGATGAATAAGCCTTGTTTGCGGGGATTGATATCTACGATGAATTCGATGGGAGGGTTTTTATCAAAGGAATTCAGGAAGGTTACGCCCTTGGAGCCAGCGCCCCACAGGACAACTTTTTGAGCTGATTCTGCGAAATGATGGATTTTCTGCACCCAGTGGGAAACCTTTTCGGCGCAGCGTTGCTTGAAGGTGGCAACCAATTCCCGGGCGAGTCCGCTTTGAGGAGGAGAAGGCGCGGCAAAAGCCGGATTTCTCTTAGGGTGTGCTTCAAGCGCCAGGAACTGTTTTCCATAAACTTCATCCAGCCGCATGACGGAGAACTCACCGCGCTCGAAGATATATTGCAGCGAAGTCGGCGTAAAAAGCGAAGGATGCTCGTAGATCACATCCCAGATACCCAGATCGCGCAGCGTGTAAAGCGCATTGGGCACTTCGAAGAAAAGCGGGGTGTTGGCCGCGCGTACCAGCGCCAATAATTCGGCAGGCGCGGCGAGATGCTCCAGCACATGGCGGCAAACAACAAAATCAATCGGCAGAGTGAGATGCGTTGCGTCAAAATAACCGCGCACAAAGTGCAGATTTTCTGCAACAATACCTTGTTCAGCGTCATAGGCTGGATCAAAACCGCGGCCGCGATTTTCGCCCAGATCGCAGATTAATTTGAGAAAATCCCCGCCACCGCAGCCGATTTCAAGAATATCCTTGTTGTGCAGATTATGCCGCTGAATGAGTTCTGTCGCGATACCGCGGGCGTATTCCCGAAAGCGTGCCGAATGGAAGAGTGAATTTTCATACTCAGGGTCGTAGGCAGTCAGCACCTCGTCAAAGGCACGATTGAAAATATGGCTGCAGTTTTCGCAGTAGACCAGGTCAATCTCCCCGATGGGCGCGGTCAGCGCAGCCGCGCGGCTGCCGTACAGACGATTACAGTGGACAGGCGTTTCCTGGATGTGCAGAATCTCGCTATACGTTGGGTGTTCGCAAACCGGGCAGTGTGTGAGCATAGGGGTTATCACAGAGCGCACAATATGTAGAATCTATCATAAAATTCGAAATAGATATGCCAATAATACAAATATATTGTAGCGGTCAACATGATTTTGAACAGTCTTGTCATTCCGAGCAAAGCGAGGAATCCCTGTGGGGTTGAGTTTATTCGAACCCGCATAGGCAAAGAATGATGCAGCGTACCAGGGATTCTTCGTTGCTTCGCTCCTCAGAATGACATATTCTCAAATCTATCCAAATAAATTTTCGGATAGACAGTTATTATTTCTCTGTCATCTGAATAATCTAAAAAGATGTTGTAATCGATAGAATATCAGGAACCAGCCCCAGAGTTTTCAGGCTTTGTCGAATTTCGGGGATGTAAATTGGATTTAGCACAATTACCACATCGGGGGGCGAGTCTTTCAGGTCTTCCGGCGCAATGATTTCGTGCCCGCTTCCGGCAGTGAAGGTGCCACGTTTGTGCGGGTTGATATCTACACAGTATTCAATTTCGTTACCGATGCCCAGCGTGGTGAGAAAAGCGACTGCTTTCGAGCCGCCGCCCCAAAGCATTACGCGTTGGCGCTGGTGTTGTTTTTTGGCCAGAAAATTTCGCCAGCCAGATAAGCGCCGGGCGATATGTTGTTGAAAGAAAGTGACCTTGCTGCGCGGATTGTTTGCAGGTTTAGCGAGGGTCGGGATCGCGGGGGTAGAAAGCCTGGCCTCGATCATCAGGTATTGGTTGTCATAGGCGCGCTCCAGGCGCAGCACTTCAAATCCGCAGCGTTGGAAAAGATTTCTCAGCGAGTTTGCCGTGAAGTAGGAACAGTGTTCGTAATAAATATCCCAAAAGGCGATTTCCTCGAGCACGCGGTTGGTATCTGGCACCTGGAAATATACTAACGCCTGTGGAGAATTGGTCAACGCGGCGCGCACCATATCCACAAATTCAGCCACATTGCCAATATGCTCCAGGGTCATCTTGCAGATAACAAAGTCGGCGTGGTGATGAGCATACTGTTCGGAATAAAAATCTCTTATAAAGCGAATCTTCTCGCTGTGAGCCACGCGCCCAGCCTGATGAGCAGGATCAAACCCCAGGCCGCGGTTTCCGCCCATCCCGCAAATATGACTGAGAAATTCCCCCATGCCGCAGCCAATCTCGATGATTTCTTTTCCGCGCAAATCGTGGCGGTCAATTAATTCTTGCGCCAATTGGTGGGAAAAATGGTCGAATGTGGGCGAATAGCTCTGTGTGCTTTCATATTCGGCGTGATAATTTTGCAAAGCCGGATTATAGGCCGTATTGAAGATGAATCCGCATTGTTCGCAAAAAGCCAGTTGGATTGCCCCGGTTGGGTACTCCAGGGCTTCTTGCCGACTTTTGTGCAGCAATACGCTGTGCGTGGGTGCGCGCTCAACGCGGTAGAAGATCTGTGTTTCTGTGGAGCGGCACGCCGGGCAATTGTTGGCAATTTGAAGATGGGTCATTTGGCTTGTAAAATTTCATCCAAATAGTGGTGGGCTTTAGTCGAAAAATAGGGACGCATGAGTTGATATGCACCCAGCGCAAGTATTCTTTTTACTCCTGTCATCTTCAGGGCGCGGTTTTTATACCAATACATAGATCGCAGCATTCCGGTGGCGCTATACAAGGCGTTGAAGCGCCGGTCCAGCGATATGTCCGTGAAATAGCCTTTGAAGAATTGTTCTCGCAGTCTTCGTAGGTAGGCTTGCGGCAGCAAAAACCCGAAGCTGCTGATTAGTGTTTTTTGAACATCAATATCGGTAAATAATTGTAGAATATCAAAATACAGCGGCCTACGCTCCCGGAAACTTGGATCGAAATCCAAAACGATTACTTGTCCATTGGACGATAAGAGAATATTGGTGAGATGAAAATCACTGTGTGTTAGTGTGTAGTAGACTGGGCAGTCCTTCAATGCCGATAATGCTGCCTTGAATTTTTTCTTCAGGGATTGCATATCTCCGTGTGAGACCTGAATTTCTGCGATTTGACGGAAGCGCATTTCCAGATGTTCGGATAGATCGCGCGTGTCAAAAGGCTGCAATTGCACGTCGCCCAAAGCTTGATGGTAGAGGCGCAGCCACTTTCCGGCGAGATGAATTGCTTTTGCGAAACGCTGGCGGATATTTGGAAAACCCAGGCGCATATCTGGCCGGTAAAGGATTTTGCGAAATGACACAACAGCTTCTACTTCATGCATCACAATCGCGTTCCAGCGCGGTAAATAGGCGATGGCCTGAATATAACCAAGTTGAGGGTCGTCTTGATCGCGGATGGCTTTCGCCATCACTTGCAGGGCTTCAAATTCTTGTTGTGCGGCGAACCTTAATTCGGTATCCTGTATGGCCGCTGGCAGGTCGCTGCGTTCCTCATAGTCCTGGATTTTAGCGCGTATGCGGACAACTTGCCAATTGGAAAGCATTACATCGTATAAAAACGCGTATGAAAAAGCATAGCGGATTGTGATTGGGGCAAGGCGTACCAATTGGGCTTGCTCTCCAAACCAATCGGGTATTTGCTGGCAGAGGGCGTTGCTAAGTTGCTGGATGATAATCTGTTCGTCAGAGTTGAGCATAATTTTTCAGGGCAGGGGGGGTGATTACAATATCACCAAACGTAGCATCAATATGATGGGCGACCAGAAGAGTGGAGCCGTTTTCCGGAGCGAGCGCTAAGCAAGAACTTTGCGCAGCATATATTGTGATCGGAAAGTTTTTACCAGCGTTAATGGCGCTGTCTCAAGAATTTCTTGCACCGCTCTTTTTACTGGATAGTCGAATTCTTTTCCCCAGGTGTAATCGTCACCGGAAATATATCCGCCGGGTTTGATTTTTGGAAAATACTGCTTGAGGTCTTGCAAAACATGTTCGTAGGTATGGTTTGCATCAAGATATACCCAGTCGAGTGTTTCGTCAGAGAGTTGGGTAACAGCTTCATGCGAAAAGGCTCTAATTACTTCGACATTGGGCAGATCGCCAAATTGCTCTTTGATTTGGGTGAACATCTCTTCATAAGCCGGTTGTTGATTGGCGATGACTATAGATTTTTCCGAAGCGAAAGCTGGTTGAAATTCCCAACAGTCGATTAAATATAATTTTGCAGGCTGTGTATATTTGAGTATCAAGCTGCTAAATTCACCCTTCCAAACCCCCACCTCTGCACAGACTGCGTTTTTGGGGAGACTTTTGAGCAACAACAGGCGGTTTCTGGCTCTTGTTCGGAACAAACGATGGTAAAGGTTTTTCCAGTGCATATTTTTCATCAAAGGCTGGCTCTTTTTGGTGTTGATTATGGCAGGGGGGCTACTTCCAAATCGCCAAAGACAATATCGGCGTGATGGGCAACAAGGAGCACGGAACCGCTGCGTGGCCCCGAGTCGCCCTGAATGCCTTTCAGCGTCCATTCTTCAGGCTCGGAGTGGTCGGCTTTCCAAAGTTTGAGTTGATATATCTGACTATTTTCGGATGTTGTTTCAACGGCCATGCGTAAATAATACCATTCACCTAATAATAAATCGATTTCTTCGGCCACATCTAGAGTAGTATCTTGATACCCTCGCAATAATAGACGTTCATCTTTCCCATATAAATCCCATTTATACCAGACGGCAGCGCCCGAATCCCACCATCCACAGCGCGGTTGTTCACATTTCACAGGTTCATCAGAGTGTCCATTCCAGCGCATGATTATCCCGAAACCGGCTCCGTTGCTGGAAGAGTCCATAGGGTCAATGCTGTAAACGATAAACGGTACAAGAATTTCAATATCTTGCCAGGTTTGGTCCCCCAGAGCGACTACCCGGTCGTAGCTAATTGTTGATGGCTGAAGCCCGTTTTCATTGAACTGCCAAAGGCCATCAACGACTTGGACTGCATCACTTAGCTGTGATATTGAATCCCAGTTGATCGAATAGGGTAGCGCCCACGAAATTCCGTTGGTAAAGTCAATCTGGATCGCTTCAACGAATTTGTTTCCGTTTCGATAAGAAGCAATTACATCAACCTGATTTTTTCCAGGCTTTAACCAATCGATGGAAATCTCGATATTAAAGTCACCTTTGCATGCCAGCCGTCGCTCATCTGGACCTAGATTGATAGTGTGTTCTTCGCCGCTATTCAATGAGTAGGTCAGCGATGCAATTTCGCCTGGATTATGAACACGTCCCAAGATATTAGCCCAGCGTTGGGGTTTGCCAAGTTGCCCGAAAAGTTGTTGCGAGCCATACCAAATATGGATATCGGATCCATTTTCTTTCATCACAGGAATAGTAGTTAAACACCCTGGGTCAGGGATTTCGCCTACTAGCTTGTCAAGCTGGGGGAGTGACAACAAGCCAGCCAGAACCGCTATTATGATTAGAGAACGTGCCATCGGATGTGGTTTCATTATCGAGAGAAGGCTATCTCAAAGAAATCCAGCATACGCTGACTATACTCTTCGGGGACAACCACCGGGCCGCCGACATGCCAGGCGTTGTCGATATGCCAGATTTCGGCATTTGGCCCCACGATGGCCGCATATTTCTGGCTGACGCGGCTTTCAAAATCATCCAGGCCGCCAGCGATGATGACCATTTTGATGTGATTGAATTCAGGCAGTATTTCCACAAAACTGGGCGGAGCTGAGCGACGAAAGTGAACTTGAGCCATTTTCAGGATCATGGCGTTAATTACGGTGGCAAATTTTTCGCCAAGATTTTCTGCTTGGGGGAAATCGGCAATTTGCTGCGCCTGAATGCCATCCAGCCACATCGCGTGGAATCGCTCCGGCGCGAGATGGGCAGCGTTGAGGGCGATATGCCCCCCACCGGAGAGTCCCACGATGCCAATTTTAGTAGAATCAACCTCCGGGTGGGATTCCAGGCCGTCGAGCACAGCCAGCAAATCGGGGCCTTCAACCCAGCCCATTGCCACCACTTCGCCGTCCGATTCACCCAACGCGCGTTGATCGTAGAGCAGCACGCCATAACCCGCCTGAATGAATTGACGGGCGTGCCAGGCGGTTCCGGTGCGATCGCCGTGCGCGCCATGCAGCAACACAATCACCGCTCCGGTTATTTCCTGCGGCGGCACATACCAACCCGACAGCATAAGGCCGTCGGCGGTTTGGATGTGAATTTTTTCATATTCTGCCGCGCCGTAGTCCAGCGGTGTTTCACAGCAGATGGAGTGATGATTGGGCAGTGAATTGGTATAAACGTAGGCGTAGGGGCCGAATATAAGCATGGCCAAAGGGATCTCGAGCAGCACGAATAGTAATACTCGCCGCCGGTAAAGCCAATGTTCGGCGTTCAGGTGGCTAAAGAGTAGTTCTGCGCCAGCGCCCAGTACCAAGCCAGTTATCAAGCCCACGAGGACACTGATGCCGGGACGAAAGATATAATAACCAATCAGCGCGCCAAAAATTGAGCCAACCAGAGCGTTGAAGATGGGAAAGTGGAGTTTTTGTTTCATAATATCTTTGCTGTCTTGACTATTGAGCTTTGTTATCGAATATCAATGCGATTATTGTAGAATCTCTGGTTCGGGAATGGGGATAATAAATTTGCCGCCGCGGGCGCGATATTCGCTTTGCTGCTGAATAATCTCATCAGCAAAGTTCCAGGCCAGCAGCAATACAAAGTCGGGTTGATCTTCGAGCAGGTATTCCACTGGACGAATGGACAGATGATTGCCGCCCATGAAACGCCCGTGCTTGAACGGATTCAAGTCTACGATGTAATCGAGATGGCGTTTGTCGATGCCACAGTATCTCATCAGGGTGGTGGCTTTGGCGGCAGCGCCATACCCGGCGATGCGCTGCCCCTTGGCACGCAAATCTTCGAGCAGCGGAATCAGCTTTGAGCGAATCCCGCTTACCCCGGCAGCGAAATCCGCATAATAGGGCAGTAAACTTATCCCGGAGCGAACTTCATCGGCCAGCAATCCTTTTACTATTTCCGATGGCGCGGGATGATGCTCCACAAACAGCCGCAACGAACCGCCGTGTGTGGGCAAGCGGCGCACATGGTTGATGTTCAACCCGTGGCGGCGGAAAAGCCGATCAAGCGCCGTGACAGAAAAGTAGCATAGGTGCTGGTGGTAGATCGTATCGAACTCGAGTTTTTCGATCAGGTCAATCAGATAGGGAACTTCGATGACGATCACGCCGTTGGTTTTGAGCAGTGTTTTCATCCCGGCGACGAAACCGTTCAGGTCGGGGACGTGCGCCAAAACGTTGTTAGCAAGAATCACATCAGCTTGCTTGTTTTTGGCGCGGAGATGCTGCGCCAGCTCGAGGGTGAAGAATTCGCACTCGGTAGGGATGTCCGCCTTTTGAGCGGCTTCTGCCGGGCCTTGCGCCGGGTCAATACCGAGCACGGGAATGCCATGCTCAATGAAATTTTTCAGCAAATAACCATCGTTGCTGGCAAGCTCAACAACGAGACTATTGTGATTGAGTGCGCGGCTCTCGATGAGTTCGAGGGCGTTGGCGCGGCAGTGGGCCATCCAGCCCGGTGAGACGGATGAAAAATAGGGATAATCCTGGCGGAAGAGAATCTCGGGGTCAACGCTGACGCCAATTTGCACCAGCGCGCATTGCGGGCAGAAGTAGAGCGTAAGCGACGCGGTAAGTTCCGGCTCGGCGAGTTGCTCGGCGGTTAGCAGGCGGTCGGCGAGAGGCGTTTCGTCGAAGTCGATGATTTCGTGCAGGGAGTCAAATCCGCACGAGCGGCAGGTGGGAGGATGTGAGGGCATTTTAAGAATAATCCATGAAGATTACGAAGAACCACGAATATTTTTAACGCAAGGGCGCAAGGATGCAAAGCCGCCCAAGGTTTTTTGTAGTTTTTCTTTGCGTCTTTGCACCTTCGCGACTTTGCGTTAAATCCAGCGCAGATTTTCATCGAGCAGATCATCGGCGATGAGTTGGCGAATGTGGGCGATGCGTTTATAGCGCGGGCCTTCAAATTCGGCCTGCTGGATGCCGACGCGCTGATAGGCTTCGTAAAGTTCCAGCGCGCCACGGCGAATGTCCCAGGCGGGTTGGAATAGAGGCAGTTCGCGTTGAATCAGGTCGCAGTTGACACGATAGGTGCGTTTGTCCGGCCCGGCGCCGGGGGCGTATTCCACGCGGCAGCCGGGCACAGTTTGGGCGACAATTTCGGCTACATCGCGGATGCGGTAGCTCTCGGCGCTGCGCCCCACGTTGAAGGCACGGTTGTATATTTTTTCAATTGGAGCTTCAAGAATCGCCAGAAATGCGCGCGAAATATCTTCGATATGCACCAACGGGCGCCAGGGCGTTCCATCGCTCTTCAGGTAGATCAGGCCGGTGGTGTCAGCCCAGGCGACGAGGTTGTTCAGCACCAGGTCAAAGCGCAGACGCGGCGAGACACCGTAGGCGGTGGCATTGCGCAAGAAAGTCGGCGAAAAATTCTCGTCCGCCAGCAGCGCGACATCTTGCTCAACGAGCACTTTGGAGCGACCGTAAGGCGTAACCGGGTTGAACTCGCCGCTTTCATCGAGGGCTTCTTCTCCAGCGGCCCCATAAGTGCTGCACGAAGATGAGAATAGAAAGCGTTTGACTCCGGCGGCCTTTGCCAGTTCTGCCAGCCGCACCGAAGCACGGTGGTTGATTTCATAGGTCAGCGCCGGATTGAGATCGCCTAAGGGATCATTCGATAGACCCGCCAGATGAATCACCGCATCAAAACCTTTGACATCATCCAGTTCAACGTCGCGGATATCCTTGAAATTATTCAGCACCTGCGGAGAGAATTCGCCAAAGGTGCAACGGGCGTAGAGATCGCTATCCAAACCGCTGACTTCATGCCCTGCAGCCAGCAGCATGGGGGTTAAGATCGTGCCAATATAGCCAAGATGTCCGGTGACGAGTACGCGCATGGTTACTCCTGTTATTTATCGCAGAGAACGCGAAGAAGCGCGCTGAGAAAGAATAAAGAAAAACTCTTTGCGCTCTCCGCCGCCCGGTATTTTTATACCATCAGTCCCAATGTTTCCAGGGGGCAGCCCCGGAATTCCACATATTTTCGAGGATATATTTCTCGCGCAGCGTATCCATGCACTGCCAGAAAGAGCTATGTTTATAAGCCATCAGTTGACCTTCGTTGGCGAGCCGTTCAAGAGGTTCTTTTTCCCATTGTGTGCTGTCGCCTTTAATATAGTCAAAAATTTCCGGTTCCAGCACGAAGAAAGCGCCATTGATCCAGCTTTTTTGTAGTTGCGGTTTTTCGGCAAAAGCTATAACGCGATCATGATCCAAATCTAGTGAACCGTAACGCGCTGGGGGATGGACGGCAGTCACCGTAGCAAGTTTACCGTGGCTGCGATGAAAATCTACCAGCGCGGCAATATCAATATCGGCCACTCCATCGCCCCAGGTGAGCATGAAGGTTTCATCCCCGATATAGGGCTGCAGCTTTTTGATGCGCCCGCCAGTGAGTGTATTTTGGCCGGTATCCACTAGTGTTACACGCCATTTGGGCAAATTATTTTCGGTGCTTTCCACGCGCCCGCTGCGAAAATCGACCGTCAGATTACTGCCATAGGCGGCGCGCTCGACGAAATACTTTTTAATCATCTCGCCTTTGTAGCCCAGTGCGATGACAAAATCATTGAATCCGAAGTGCGCATAGATCATCATGATATGCCACAGCATCGGGTGCTCCCCGATCTCAACCAGCGGTTTAGGGCGAATCTCGGTTTCTTCGGCTAGCCGCGAGCCATAACCCCCGGCCAATATGGCAACCTTCACAGGGTGGTTTCCTCATCGAGATGTGAGATCACCACCGGGTCAAATTCGCCGCCATGTCCCTTTTTGGCGAACATCTCTTGACCCAGAACCAGCTCTTTCCAGATCAAAAAATGTGCGCTTTCCAGGTGCGCTTCACGCGCTTTGGCATCACGATAGATTTCGTACAGTGAAAAATGAGCCGGGTCTGCCTGATCCTGCAGAATATCGAAGCGCAGGAAACCAGGTTCGGTCGACATACTGGTGCGGACATTCTCAATAATCGCAGTTTTATAGGCCTCGATGTATTCAGGCTTAATATAGTGGTGAAACTGAAAAATGAGCATGGTTCTGCCTCCTGAACAGGAATTAAAGTCTTTTCAAAAACGGCCACAGAATTACCTTGAGAATATCCTTTACCAATCCGGGCGCATTCCAGGCTGCCCATTCGGCGAGATACGCGTGGCAGCACAGGTACTCTAATGCGCTCATCGTTACACGTTGGAGCGATTGGTGATACTCGTAGAGCCAGCGCCACCGGCTGAGTTGTAGGCGCCCCTTTTTGTTGGGATCAAACCAGGCTATGCGATCGCGGTAGGATGGATAGGCGCGAATAGAAACATTATCGTGGTCGCGGCGCAAAAATAGATATTCGGGTATTTCGAGAATATGGCCGCGCAAGCTTAATTCGGCCAGCAAAACCATGTCTGAGGCAACAAAGCCGCCAATTAATGGTGTTTGCGCTAAAATATCGCGGCGCATGACGCCGAAAATGGGGTTGCAAGAACGAGGTTTTCGATAAAGCCTCATAATACTGCGATAGCGCTTGCAAAGACTGTAATCGAAGAAGTCCAACTCGTCGGGATAGTGTCTGACGAATTGGCCGTCTTTGTCGATGATGGTTGTGCGTGGATACGCCAAAATAGCTTGCGGATTTTGATCGAGCGTTTCGATACACTGCTCAAAAAAAGTTGGCGCACAGATGTCGTCGTGGGCTGCCCACTTAAAATAAGGGGCTTTAGCCAATTCAAAGACACGATTATAATTCCAGGCCGCGCCTCGATTGGCAGCCTCGCGAAAATAGTGGATGCGATGATCGCCTGCAGCATAGGCTTTGCAAATGGTCTCGGTTTCGTCGGTAGATGCGTTATCCGATATGACCACGGCGAAATTATCAAAGGTTTGCGTAAGAATCGAATCCAGCGCTTCGGCGATAAACTGGGCGCCATTGAATACGGGGATTCCAATTGTGAGACGGTGTTTCATAAATGCGCAGTGAAGCTCGGAATTCAGGCTATAATTATGTTCAAAGTCTTATTGTTGCGGAGAACGGCATCCCGTATATTTAGTTCCGCGGCTTTAAAATAGAACACGGATGACGCGAATCAGGCAGTTTTCATAGTAAAGAAATTCTAGTTTAGGATACCATAACATTTCAGGAAAACATCCTATGCATTATAAAAATCAGACTAAAGTACCAGCTTTTATCGTAGCGATTGTAGCCTTGTTAATCCTGGCCGCGATCGCGGTGTTCGTGTGGGCCATTTACGACGCGTATACCCAGGAGCCTGCATCTCCTCTACCGATTGTTCAGGGAGATGGGCCGTATCTGACCGAAATGCCTGCATTCACGCCGACTCCGTATGCTTTTCAAGGACAGACATCTATTCAGTTAACCTGGTTTTCCAAGCCGCCCTTCGATGAAAATTTACAATCGCTGGTTGAAAATTATGATCTTTTGATCCTCACACAAAAAGACGAAGCTGCTCTGGACGAATTGCGCGCTTTGGGATATTCAAAATCTGTCCCGCAATATTTTCGTCTGGATGCGATCAACGATCCGGGTTCCTGCACCGATGAGCCACCCGGGAATCAGGTGGCCTATTTAGCGGGCGATTTTTGTACGATTAGCGAACAGCACCCCGACTGGTTTTTGCTGGACTCGCGTGGGCAGCGAATTTTCGAAGATACGGGGTATTATCTGATGGACCCGGGAAATGCTGAGTGGCGTCAATTCTGGCTTGAGCGCGTCGAGTTGAGTCAAACCCAAAATGGGTGGTTCGGTGTTTTTCTGGATAATGTGGACGCCAGCCTGGGGCGTGTGCAAAAACATGCTGTGATTCCCATGCGTTATCCCAATGATGGGGCTTATCAAGCCGCCGTTGAGGGATTTCTGAAATATATTTACGAGGGTTATTTTCACCCTCTGGGCAGGCCGTTGTATGCCAATATCGTGTCAAACCGTGGATTTGGTACCTGGTATAGCTATCTTAAATACCTCGATGGCGCCATGGATGAAGGTTGGGCGCTGAATTGGGGTGATGAATATTTTTCGAAATCCGAATGGGAGGACCACCTTACGCGTGCAGAAATCACCCAGGCAGATGGCAAGATCGCTTTACTGGTTTCTCCCGGCGACCGCCAGGCGTTGTTGCGCCAACAATTTGCTTTAGGTTCCTATCTTCTGGTTAATCATGGGCGCGCGTATTTCCGCTATTCGAATTCGACGGCTTATCGTGAAAACTGGTTGTTTCCGAATTATTATTACGACCTCGGTGTTCCGGTTGGGGTTCGCTATCCGGAAGGCGATCTTTGGCGGCGAGATTTCACCAAGGGGTCAGTAATTGTGGACCCGATACAGCACACGGTTGAATTCATTCTGCCTTGAGCGCGGCGAGAATATGTTGTCGAATGCGGTTGCCTACCTGCTCCCAATTATAGCGGTCTTGTGCCAACTGGTAGCCAACTTTGCCAAAGCAGGTACATTTATTCGGGTCGTCGAGTAAATTCGTTAACGCGCCGGCCAACGCGTTAACGTCGCCGGGGGCAACCAAATAGCCGTTTTTGCCAGGGATGACAAAATCGGGGATGGCACCAATTTGAGTGGCTATGATGGGCAATTGATAGGCCAGCGCTTCGATGAATACGGCTCCAAAAGGCTCTTGTTTTGTAGGCACACAGAAAATATCTGCCGCGCGGTAGTAGTCTGGCATCTCTGATGATTGCACTCGCCCAACCACTCGAATTTTGGGATGCGTAATTTCAGGTTGCGCCCCCACCAGGGTAAGCCGCGCACCAGGGTGTTTTTGCAAAACCAGGTTGAAGGCTGCCAGCAGATCAGTGCCACCCTTGCGTTCCCAATCGATTCCCACGAAGAGAATGTGCATATTAAAAACGCGTTGTTCGATTACTCGCTTTTCGTCGAGCGGGATATTGCTGCCGCCGTAAACGCAGAAAATTTTCTTGGTAGGGCAGGCATATTGCTCGATGAGCGAGCGCGAGATATTTGTGCTGCGCGTAAAAATGAGGCTGGCGTTGGTATAAATTTCTTGCTCGCAGCCAATCCACGCTGGGGCGAATAAATCTTGCTGGGCGAAGTCTGGATAATTCAGATTTTCAAGATGGGTATGATCCGTATAGATAAAGTGGGGAGTTGATGAGGAAGCAGTATCAAACAGGGATTGTAATTGAAAAGAAAACGCGTAGGGGCCGTTGTTTTTTAGAATCGATTTCGCATAGGCATTGATTTTCTTAAAAAGGTATGGCGTGCGCAAAAATGATTCTCGAAAGCCAAGCTCCCCGCGCAAGATGCGAAAACCATAATACCGGATGACCACAAAGATATTTAGGATTAGGAGCATCTTACGAGCGCGCAAAAAATCCATGAGAGTGAAGACTTCCAGTACATATTCCGGAAAGTGCTTTTCGATCACCTTAACAATGCTCTTATCGATGGGATGTGTGTCCCAAACTCGGAAAAGCGCGATTTTTTTCATTGCATCAATTATTGCTCGCGAGAAAAATACGAAAGTCAGTTGGATAGGATCGGTGTTATAGAAAAGGTGGGTGCGGGGAGCTTTGTCTCCCACACCCACCTTGTGCTATTCCACAAAATGGACGAAACTGGTCTTGTTTATGCGTTCTGTCGACGTTGTCGCCACCAGCCAGAAGCCGCGATGGCGATCACAATTAATATCAGAACCAGAACACCGGCCATGGTGGGCAATATCCACGGCGCGCGGCCTTGTACAGGGGTTTCTGGCATGAGATCGGTGAGCGCGGTTTCTTCAGCAGCATCTCCCGCTTGGGGAACTTCATAGGCAGCAATTTCACGAGTGTCGGCGCTGAGAATTTGGTCGTTGACGACAATTGAGAAATTACCAGCCAGGCCAGTGCGCAACTCGGGGTTGCTGAGCGCGTCTCCGGCTAATTGCAAGCCAGTGACGTTGCTGCCCAGCACAGCCAGAAGCACATGGTCGGCGTTCCAGGGCGATGTGATGATTTCAAGGTAGCCCACACTGCTGCCCGTCGGGATGCGATAATCCACTTCCAGTACATTTTTTGTGATGGTGTTGCTGTTCATATCCAGCGGAGCCGGTAGCGCGCTGTTGACTTCACTGAGCAGCGCCAGGGAGGAGGGCAAACCTACGAGAATTAGATTCCTGCCGCCGAGAATTTCATCGGGAACAGAATCAGCAAAGGCGGCTGATAAATCTGTAATTGCAGGATCAGCTTGATTGCCAAGATCGAAGGCCACTTTTGCGGCTACTTCCCAGGCTGCGGGGTCGCCCGCCGGAACGATGAGGGCGGTCGAGCTGAGCAGCGGATGCAGCGAATAGGGGGCCGGATATGTATCCAAACCGAAACTTTGCGCCGTGGAGACGACTTGAGGGCTGGTCGGGATATGAAGCGTGCTTTCGGGCCAGATGCGCACCCAGGTGCTGCCGAGGCGCGGGTCGATACAATAATCTTGAGGAATTAGCTCGGCGCTGACGCGAACTTTATTGTAGCCCGGATAGGTTGTTGTTGGCGGAATATTGATGCGTATCTGGTTATAGTCGGCATTGTCATCGTTGAATTTGATGCTGCCAATATCTTTGCCATTCATGGTGACAACCATGCCCGAAAGATCGTAGTTCATCAATTTGGAGTGACTGAAGAGCAAATCGAGATAAGCGTTATTGTCCAGAACTTGTCCAGGGGGCAGATAAAACTCGTATTCGGTGACGCTATAGCCAACGCGCCAGAGTTTTCTGTCGGCATAGCCCAGATCGGCAAAAGTCTGATCGAGACGTTGTTCGATATTGGCTGCGGCCGGGGCAATATTGGCAACGATGACAAAATTTTCCTGGTCGCCAGTTAGAATTTGACCCGAACTGACGGCGGCAGCCGCTTTGAGTACACCCATATCGTCAATGCCGGTTGCCAATAAGGCGACGTAGTTTGAATTCCACGGAGAAACGGCCATCTCGATGATGCCATCGCCGGTCTGAGCGCCTTGTGAACCCAACGCGCTTTCGCCCGGCTCCACGGGGAAGGCAACTGAACCGAGCAAGGAAAGACTTGCCGGTTTGCCCACGAAAATGAGATGATTTTGCCCTAATTCGTCGGGGGTGACCTGACTGTTTGAGCGCAGCGCTAATTCAAGGCGACCGCCAGTAAGCGTACCAAAACCACTGGCGACGGTAAAAGCTGCCTGTAATTCGCTGATGCTGGGATTGTCCGGGACAATGAGTAAAGCTTGATCGGGCAAGAATGAGTTTTGGAAAATCGGCCGAGGTAACAAAGCCAGATCGGTTGTCGGGGTGTTGATCGTATGTGGGAAATTGAACAACGAATAGGGGTGAATAGCAACCCGTGTGCGCAGGTCAAATTCGTCGCAACTTCCACCGGCATCCAGTTCTACAATCAGTTGGTGATCTCTTCCGGGTTCCAGTGCCTCAATGGTTTCCAGCGGTATCGGGATCGTTACCACGCGTTCGCCACTTTGTTCGAGCAAAATTGTGTCGAGAACCTGGTCGTTGAAAAATACCTGCAACGACCCATCGATTGTGTTCTCTAATTGCGCTGCCAGCGTATCAGCGGCAGAATCTGCCGTAGCGCCGACTGCGTTTTCACCCACGGTAAAAATTTTGATCGCCAAACGGACTTCACCGGCCTGGGTTATTTCCCAGTTGGCTGGCAATGAAAAAGTATAGGTGAAGGTGTCGAATGGTCCGTACAGCACTTCTTCGGTGTAATCGAGCAGATTGAAATAAATCTCGTCTCCGCTTTGAACTGTGGGAAGGTCTACTTCCTGGGCAGGTTCATCTGCGGGCGGGGGTTGATCATCCTGCGCATAGGCAGGAGAAATCAGAAATGTAATTACAAGTATGGCGGAGGTGAGGGCAAAAAGTTTCTTCATTTGTCTTTCTCCTTAAAAAATTGGCAGCCCTTTTGTACAATAATTATCCACCACTCTATGCGATTATGCAACAGTCCTTTGGTACGCTTCTGCGATACTTCGGATCATTTGTTGGCGTGAAAATGCGCTTTCCACGTGCTGGCGACCACATTCGCCCATGATTTTGGCGTGGTTGGGGTTGGCCAATAGTTGTATGATGGCATTTGCAAGGGCAGGGGCATCATTTGGTGGGACGAGCAGCCCGGTTTTACCGGGAATTACAATTTCGGGAATACCCATTACGTCGGTGGCTACCACCGGCAGGCGGGCAGCCATGGCTTCAAGGATGGTCAGTGGGAATGCTTCCCAATCTGATGGTAACACAAATAAATCTAACGCGCCCAGCAGCTCAGGAATATCGTTACGCTTTCCGGGGAAGTGCAGGATTTTTGTCAACCCAGACTCAACTGCCAGCGATTTTGCGGCGGCCATCAGCGGGCCGTCGCCAACCCAGATGAAATGAGCCTGGGGAAGCCGGGCGTGAATTAACGCTGCAGCCTGAACAAAGAGCAAGGGATTTTTTTGCCGACTCATGCGCCCCACCGCGCCGACCAGCGGCACATCCGGTGGAATATTCAGGTCGTCTCGCGCAGCAGCTTTTTGCACCGGGATATCAAAGGGAGCTGTGTCAATGCCGCTATGAATGGTGATGAACTGTTCTGTGCTGCCGACCCGATAGCGTTGGGCTAACACAACTTCAGCGTGCGCCACGGCAATGATTTTACTGGTCAGCCAGCGTGCCGCGCCGCGCTCAAAAAACGCGATTCCCCGCGCCGCGAGCGAATGCGCGCCCGCGTGAAATGCGAAACAATGCGGAGAATAGATCGCCGGAATGCCTGTGCCAATCGCCGCCAACCGCGCCATAAACCCCGGCTTGGAGGCATGGGCATGGATCAAATCAAAATTGCCTCTCCGTATCTCGCGCCTCAAGCGCAGCAAAGCACGCAAGTCGGAGAGCGGAGCGATTTTGTAACGATTCATGGGGATGCTGAAAGCTGTCACGCCCTCGATTTGCGCCAACTTCGCGGCCAAAGCATCTCCACCTTCGGACATGCAGGCGAATGTTAACGCAAATTGGGTTTTGTCCAATCCCGCTGCCAGCCAGCGCAAATACTCGCCTACACCGGCAGTCGATTTCCCGATTTCAAAAACGCGAATTTTCTTTGGGGTCATAGGGTTTTCGTGTAAAGTTGCAGCGTTTGCGCGACCATGCGCTCCAGCGTGTACTCGACCTCGACGCACTGTTGCGCCGCTTTGCCCATCTGGGCGATTTGCACCGGGGCTTCAATCAGACGCAGGCAAGCATGAGCCAATGCAGACGCGTCGCCAGCGGGCACCAGCCAGCCGCTCACGCCGTTTTTTAGCACGCCGCCGATGCCGCCGACCTGGGTTGCGACAACCGGCTTGGAGGCCGCCATGCCTTCGAGCAGGGTTAGCGGCAGACCTTCGCGCAGGGAAGAGAAGACGAGTATATCCAGGGCTTGCATGGCGGCGGGAATCTCTTCGATGAGACCGGTGAACACTACCCGGGGGCGGATACCTGCTGCCTCAGTTTGACGTTCAAGACTCGCTCGGAGTGGTCCATCCCCAACTAACATGAACCAAACTCGGGGGTGTGATTCCGCAATTAGGGCCGCGGCTCGTAAGAAATCGCTGTGCCCTTTGTCGGGGACCAGCCTCCCGACCGCCCCCAGGAGCAACGCGTCCCGCGGGATATTATACTGCGCCCGAAAATGGCTGCCCACTTTGGGCCGCGCGGCGAATCTCTGTATATCAATTCCATTCGCAATGCTGATAATTTTTTCCGGCGGCACGCCTGTCATGCGGATGTGATACGCTTTGACCTCATCTGAAACGGCTATCAAAATATCGGCAAAGCGCGCCGTGGCGCCGTAGATGCGCCCCAGCGGAAATTTTGCCGCCCAGGGGTCTGTGCTATGCAATGTGGAAATAACCCGCCCTGCGTTGCCCATGCGCCCCGCCAGCCGCCCGTGGAGATCGCTCTTGAAGAGGTGGGTGTGAACGACATCCGGACGGAGACGGCGTACAAGTTGGTACATGCGCAGCAACAAGCGCGGATCAACCCGCCACCGGTGCGGCAGGCGATAAAGGTTGATGCCCATGCGCTGGAAGTCGTTCTCCAGCGGGCCGGGGGTGCAATAACCTATATGGATTTCGTGTCCCGCCGCGAGCACGCCTGTAGCCAAATTGCGCAGCAAAACCTCTGCTCCGCCGACTTTAAGGCTGTCAATGAAATACAGAATTCGCATGGAGCAACTCTTCATACAGCGCCTGGTATTTGCGCCCGACAATCTGGATGGCATAATGCTCTTCGACGCGCTGGCGCGCTTTCTGGCCGAATGTGTGTAAGCGTTTTGGATTTTGGAGCAGCATGTTGAATGCGCCGCTGAGATTGTGCGGATTGCCTGGTTCGACCAGCACGCCGCAGGCGCCATTTTGCAGCATTTCGGCGGCGTTGCCAACGCGGGTGACTACGCAGGCCAACCCGCTCGACATGGCTTCTAGCAGCGCGTTTGACATGCCTTCTGAGACGGAGGGCAGTACAAAAATATCGCTGGCGGCCAGATACGGGCGCACATCACGGATGTTGCCGACGAAGCGCACCTGCTCGCGCAATCCCAATGCCAAGATTTGCGCGGCCAGCGCCGGGCGGTCGGGGCCGTCACCGACCAGCAGTAAAAAAACTTTGGGGCGGGATTGCGACAGCGTGTGGAAGCTCTCGATCAGCAATGGCAGCGATTTTTGCGCCTCAAGACGGCCAATAAAAAGCAACACAGTTTTCCCGCTCAGACCGAGTTCAGCTTTATGGAATTGGCGATCATCTGCGGGTTGGAATTGCACGGCATCAACGCCGTTGTCCATGCGCTGCACGCGTTGAGGGTCAAAACCGGCGTTCAATAATTCAGCGTGCATGGCTTGATCCAGGGCGATAAAACGCTTGCCCCAACGCCGCAACAAGGCTAGTTTGACGCGCCCGCGGCGCGTGGCTTGTGAAACCTGTACGTCACCGAATTCGCCGCTGTTGCCAAATTTGACGATCACCGGTTTGCGCAGCAGTTTTCCGGTAAGCGCGGCAGCAATCGCCGGGGTGAAGGCGAGGTGCGCATGGATAATATGATAGTCGCTGCGCCGCTGCCAGAGCTGTCGCATAGTTCCAAACAAAAAACTGAGCGATTTTAGCTTACCCGCGCCGCGCGGCTGGATGCGTTGCACCCAAAAACCGTCGCGCGTTTCATAATCTGGCAAGCCTTGCGTGCCGCGAGTGATCACGCCGACGATAAGCCCCTGCCTGACCAGTTGCATGGAAAGTTGTTCGGCCTGTCGTTCGCCGCCGCCAACCTTGAGCGGCGGGAATTCATTGACCAGCATCACAACGCTGAGGTTTTCTTTCATGATATAAACTAACCCGGAACCAAACAGGTTTTTGCCACAGAGAGCATAGGCGAATTCCGCCAATATTTCCTAATTTTTTATTCGCGATTTTCGTTCATTCGCGCAATTCGCGTTGAAATTGTGTTGTTTAATGCTGCTCTGGCAGCGCCCAATGATCGCCAAGCCATTGGTTAAACTCGGGGTCAGTGGTAGGGGTGTTGAGTTCGCCTCCCCAGGGGTAGATCGTGATTTCTCCGAGTGTAATGCCGCGGGTGGTGTCATAAATATCGATACGGGCAAAATCAAGCCCCTGGCCGAGCGTTTCTGCCGCAGCTACGATTTCATCCAGGGTTTCGGGTCTCTCAGGAAATGGTACAGGGGGTTTCTCAATATGTTTAGGAATATCAAAGGGTTGCCAGTTGGCATCCACAAATACGCCTTCGACCATATTGTGCAGCGGCGAATCTTCATTGATGGCGATGACCTTGCCATTGAATGTAAAACAACGATAATCAATCAATACATCGCCAACGCGCGGCATGAGTAATTCTTCAACAATGATACGGGGCTTGATGTGTTGGTATGCCCACTGGCTTTTTGAATAGATCGAATTCAGCCAGGTTTTGCAGAATTGGATACAATCATTCTGCGTGATGATGTATTTGGACATATCGCGGTTGCCGAGGTCTTCACCACTTTTGTAGTAGTAAATTATGCCTTCTTTGCAAAGGATATTCCAGCCGCAGCCGTGGTTTGCCCGGATAAAAAAGTTTTCGGGCAGCGTGTCGAAGGGGATGCTATCGGGTTGCTCGGTGACGTAGTACAACTCGGCTGTGCGGATGCCGCGCGCCTGGGCATAGTCTTTCACCGCATATTTGTCTTGAATCTGGATAAAGAGTGGATTGCGGTCGTGCTTCATGCGCCAACGAACTTTCCAGGCTAAATCTTTGGGTGAAAGATGCAGGGTATCGGATAAATTTGCGCGATATTGTTCCAGGTGCGAAGATGCACGTTTAATTAAATTGAGAAGTTTCTTCCCGCTCATTATTTGTCTCCCGAAATACGGCTCGTAATAGTGCCACAATTTTACCGCAATAAATTGCGGACGCTTCGATCGTATTGGATGGCTTCGTATGTGTCAAGCAGGTATTGTGTCCATGCCAGGGCATTGTGCTCACGGGCAACGTAAACCATGCCAGCTTTGCCGAATGCGCGCCTTTGATCGGGGTCGGATAATAATTGGGCGAGTGCATCTGCGATAGCTTTGGGTTTGTGAGGGGGCACGACCAATCCGCGTTGCGCGTTCACGATGTGGGCAATATCACCGACATCGGTGGCAACAATCGGCAAACCCGCGGACATAGCCTCCAGGATTGCCAGGGGCAGGCCCTCCCAATGCGAAGAACTGGCAAAAATATCGGCGGCTTTCAACAGCGCGGGCACATCCTCGCGGTTGCCTAGCAGCCGGGCGTGGCCGTGTAAGCCGCTGCGCTCAATCTGTTGCGCCAGATCGTCTTGCAGGAACCCTTTGCCAGCAATCGCCAGAAAAGCCTCCGGGTGTGTTTTTCGCAGAATTGCAAAAGCAGATATTAAATCTTGATAACCTTTTGGTGGTAGTAAACGCCCTACGGCGATAATCAGCGGGCGTCGGGCATCACCGGATAATGCCGCGCGCAACCGGAGGCGCGCCTTGGGCGCAATCTCTGGAATCTCATCGACAGGGTTAAGTAGAATTTCAATCGTTTTGGACTGGAACCTGGCCTGATGCACCTGCGCCACCGAATGCCCCACAGCAAAAACTTTGTGCGCAAAATTTTGTAAGGCCCAGGTTTCCAGTTGATATCGTTTGGGGTTATGATGACGCGGATCTTCGCTGGTTGAGTGCAATGTGCAAACCGATGGGATTCCCATCAGCGATCCGAGCACAGCGCCCAGGATATTTGAGCGCGTCAGATGGGAGTGGACCGCATCAAATTTTTCGCGCCGTAAAATGCCCAATAAGGCCAGGTTTTCTTTGGGGCTGATCAAGCGATCACTTTCCAGCGTAAAGACAACCGCTCCCTGGTCTTCGAGGCTTTTTTGGATGGTGGAATAACCCAGATTGATGACGGCAAACTTGTGCTGGATAGAACTTTCGGTATTGATTTCCCTTAAAGCTTTGGCGAACGTAAGAATTAGCGTTTGCGCGCCCCCCACCGTCAGGCTGTCGATCATGTGGGCGATATACATAATTATTCGGCTTTCTCGGGTGAACAGAATGAATACGACAGGCCTGGCGCGGGCTTGAGCAACGTCCGGCAATCCGGTTTATTTAGGTCTTTGTCGGCCCGCGCGGCGGATTTGCCTGATCCGCGCCGCGCCATCAAATCTTGCAGCGCGCGATACTTTGTTGTGCCGAGGACAGTCGAGATGAGCAATTTAAATTTTTCGCCGAGTTGTTCAAAGGGGGAATATAAGAAAGCACGTCCGAGATAGCCAAGCCGCCTGATACGCGGCGCGTTACGGGAACGCAGATGCCAGCTTCGCTCCAGCGCCCAGCGCGCTTTGGCTCGTCCTTGCAGAAACAGGCGTTGGATTCGATGAGGATATGCCCCAATTTGCGTCAGGGCGATATTTTCCAGATAAGTGAAGCGCTCCCACATGCGTTCGTGTGAAATATTGCCGCTATGCCAGCGGTAGATAATGAGCGGTTCGGGGATGAAACCCATCTCAAGCTGTTGCAGGATGCGCATCCACAGTTCCCAATCTTCGCCCCAGTGCAGGGATTCATCGAAGATGCCGACCTGCTCGAAGAGTTCGCGGCGGAACAGGGTGGCCGACGGGTTGCCGACAAAGTTGTGGATCAGAATCTCCGGGGCTTTGTCTTTGCCTCGAGGGATGCCGCGTCGTTTTACAGTCCACACATCGGAGTAGGTATTCCACCACCAGCTATGGGCACCTACGAGCGAGTCCCGCGGCCATCCTTTTAAATAATCCGCCTGAACCTGCGTTTTATGGGGCAGCCAGATGTCGTCGCAATCCAAAAAGGCGATCAGATCCCCGCTGGAAGCCCGGATGCCGGTATTGCGCGCCGCGCCCGGCCCCTGATTTTCTTGCGTGATGAGTTGGATACCGTAACCAGAGAAACGCTGGATGACGGTGCGCGTGGCATCGGTGGAACCGTCATCGACGATGATGAATTCATCGACGGGCCGCGTTTGCGAAAGTACGCTGGTAATCGCGTCGCTGATGAATGCCTGGCAGTTATAGGTGGTGATGATCGCACTCACGCGGGGATGATCTAACCGTCTCACAGGGATATGCCTTTATTTCTGAAATACGCCGCGTAACATGGATTTGCTCTTGTGAATCAAAGTTGGGTCAAGCCAGTAAACAATCGCGATAAAAACACCCGCCCCAAGAATTATGGCTGTGATGAGTTTGGGAATATCGGAAAAATTGGGGATTAGATGCAACGGCAGGATGGCAGCCCCCATGATGATGGCGCCCCAAAACGCGGGCGAGATGGTTTTGAATACCTGCCACAAGCCGAAATTGACGAAGCGCCCGGCGACCACCGTATCGAGGGTGACTTTAATAAAGGCCAGCAGCACATGCCCCAGCGCGACACCAACAATACCCCAGCGCGAGCCGTACCATAATATCGCGATGGTTAGCGGCAGTTTGATGAGGGCCAATTTGTTTAGAATATCGGGCCGGTTGATGGCTTTGTAGAGCACGCCGGGAATATGCCCCAGCGCGCCAACCATTACGGCGATGGCGATCCAGCGCATAACAGGAATCGAGGCAAGCCATTCGCTGGAATAGAATATGCGAATAATGGGAGCTGAAAGGATTGCCAGCCCCACGCCCGCAGGCAGAATTGCCAGCGATGTATAACGCAGGTAATTGCGGTAAACGCTGCGTAGTTGTTCTTGATCCCACTGCAGGGTTGAGAGAATGGGGTGGGCAACCCGGTCTACACCCAGGTTGATGGTGCGGATCACCAATTCGGGCATGCGGTAGGCCAGCGTGTAGTAGCCCAATGCTGCAGCACCCAATACCCGGCCTACTATCAAATAGTCTACATTGTTGAGCAGCACACCGATAAAACCGATGGCCACAATATGTCCGCCGAAAGTGAGCATTTCTTTGGATACCTGGCGATCGAAGACGCGCGTAGGCCGCCATTTGCCCAAGATCCAATTCAGAATGACAACGATAAAAGCGCTGACAATTTGCCCCCAGATCAGACTCCAAACGCCAAAACCAGCCCAGGCGAGCACAACCGATACCAGCCCTTTACTAAAACTTCGGCTGAAATCGGGGATGATTTTGATTTTGAAGCGCAAATTCTTTTGGATATGCGCTCCGGGGATCGCGCCGAGCGCGTAAATTGGCAGGGTGAGTGCAATCACGCGCAATAGCGGCGTTACTGCTGGTTCGCTAAAATAGGCGGCTGCGAAGGGGGCTGCCACCCAGGCAAGGAGATAGAGCACAATGCTCAGAATTGTGCTGCTGTAAAAAGCGATATTGGAGGCTTCTTCAATGCGATCTTTGCGGGAAATGATGGCGGTGCCCATGCCCAGCGTATTGAGTACATCGAGATAATCGATCACAACAGTGGCGTAGCCGACCAGACCAAATTCTTCGGGCAGCAACAAGCGCGCCAAAATGATGGTCGTGGCGAAAGAGAGCAGTTTACCGATGATAAAAGAAAGATATGACCAAAATGTCCCCTGTATGGCTTTTTTCTTTACAAAGGCCGAACGCGTGTCAGCTTCCGATGTCATGGTGGGGAATTAGGATTTTTGCGTGGCTACTTTTTGAACAGCGATTTCGTTTTTCGCCATTTTAGGAATCGCCATCGCAATGCCAACGATTAACCAGAAATATCGTTGGTAGGCATCATGAATGAAAACCGATGCCAATAAATAACCCAGCAGACTTACCCCCACCGCAGTTGCCATATCGGCTGTGTCGCGCAGACCTTGTGCTTGAAGATTTTTAGCGCTCCAATAGATATCGCGCAAAGTGATAATCACAATTGCCAGAAAAAATATTAGTCCGACAATGCCGGTTTCAGCGAGAATTTCAATATATAAATTATGCGCTGAGCGTTCGGTTGCGCGCGGATCAAGACCCACCTGGCGCGAATAGGCCTGATAATGAATCGGGTAATTATCGTAGCCAACACCCAAAACCGGGTTGTCCAGGAACATATTCCAACCGACCAGCAGTTCACTAGTGCGCCCGCGAACGGCTTCGTCCTCGCGCAGGCTGCTGCCGGAACCCGGCAGGAAAGATAACATCGATTCAAGACGTTCAGTATATTGTGTAGGGATAAATTGAAATAGCATCACCCCAAGCATTAACAAAATGAGTAAATTTTTCAGATTTGGGGTGCGGTAGAGTAACATCAATCCGATGACCGCCACCAGGGTGACGAATCCGCTGCGCGAGTAAGTCAGTATCACTGCGGCCACCGTCGCTCCAAACGCCCACACGGAAAGAATCCGCATCCAGCGATTTTTCTCGTGCCAAACCCGGTCCAGCGCCAGTGGAACCAGCACTGTCATGATTAACGCGTAATAATTAGGGTCGTTAATCGGCCCGCTAACGCGGTTCGTGCTGGATGCTCCGACGAGAACTGCCGCACTGGTTTGCGCAAAACCGAAGTAATTATTGCCGTATGTGCCTGTGGCATATTGAATAACCGTAAGTGTCCCCAAGAAAATACCTGCAATCAGCAAAGCCCAAATAACGCGCCGAAGTGTTACGGCGCGTTGCAAAAGAATCACGACTACAACCACAATCATTGCGTTCTTGATATACAATTCGAGGGCATCTTGTGAGCGCTCTGGGCTGGCGGCGTACAAAATAGATGCGAAACCTACTATCCCATAACCGGCGAGCAGCGCTAAAGCACGTTGCCAGCCGTTGGGTTTTTCGTTATAAGCAATCCAGCGCATCAAAATTGCGAACAAGAGCAAGAAGACAAAAGATTTTGTTACCGATGGCGCCCCGTGGAATACAATGGCAATATCGGAGATATTGGTGTACACCATAAATGCCAGCACCAATAGCCCCCATTCGACGCGCGCCACAGAAACAATGAAGGCGAAAGCGCCGATGATGATTACAAAAAGTTTGAGCGTATCGGGAGTAGTGAATACAAGAAAACCAGCACCCACGCCTACGCCAATCCCAATCAGGGCATACATGATCTGAAGCCAGGGGTTGGATTGGTTGGTAGAAGAGACGTTCACAGGGCGACCTCTCGCGTGGGTGCTGGTAAATGGGCGTGATTTGCCATTGGGGCTAGAACCCGATCAATGCGCGCGTCTTAAACAAGATCAAACCACTTTCATCGTGTTCCGCTTCATCTAGAGCGCCTTCGGCGCGTTCAACGAGAACCGTAGCTCCGTCGCCTTGTAGGCGTTCCCCAATGCCAACCTTGGGGCTAAGTAATATCACCTCGCCATCATGGCTAAAACGCATGGGGGTCGAGAGCGCCATCTGGACGCGGCCAAGCGTGCTATATGCTGCTTTTCCGGGTGTGTCTGGCAACATAATTGAGAAGGTAACATCATCCCAACGGCCGATAATATCATTTCCGCGTAATTCTTTTCGCATGATTGCGGTAATTTGGCGCAATAGTTGTTGAATGACCGGCTGCGGCAGAACTGTCAAATAGTTGCTCAGGCCATCTAGCTTAACCAGCCCCAGTGCAACCAGGATATCGGGAGATTTTCCCGTGAGCGAATCAAGCTGATCGGTGAAATAGCGGCGGTTATATGCCTGGGAGATGCCGTCAACCTGTGTCCGTTCCAGTAGCGCTTCCAGGGGTGTGCGTAACTGTTCTCGAACAATAGCCAGCACGGCGCCAAGCAATAGGCCCAATGTGAAAGCCAGGGCAGCATCGCGCACAGGCTGTGGGCGGACTGGCTTTATGGGTTGCGTGGCTGCATCCAGAATATCAATATCGTAAACTGTGTAGAGATCAGAAATATATTCAACCGCACTCTGGCTGAGGCTATTGGCAAGCACAGTTACGGTTGCCGGATTCGGCCCCTCCACGGCGAGCTCAAGAATATTGGCATCCGGAAGCACCACCGTAAAGTATTCATAGTCGATCATACTTTCAATGCCGAGGCCCATTTTTGTAAGCGTGTTATTGTAGACTGTTCCGCTATTCAGAATTTCAGCGTATGTGCCTACAATTGAGCGTTTGTCCAACGCGACCAGGCTGCTAACGATCTGGTATTGATTTTCATCCCCGATGGCTTCAATATTGGGGCTGACGATGAGCAGCGTAGAGGCGCGGTAGATGGGGGTTGCGAAATAGACAAACCCGAGCGCAATGATCAACGCAGAAAAGGCAGTTAAAAAAATTATCCACCAACTACGCCGGAGCATTTGGAGATAAAGGCGAAATTCCATTGACCGTCCTCCTGATTACTTGTGTAGTAATCTTAATAAAATATAAAAACTGTATATCTGCTAATAATTATCTCACTGGATATATGTGACAGATATAAGAAAAAGGTACCACTACATCGAACCATTCCACCAATTCATTAAATGTTAAAAAATTGGCGCTTTCTTGCTTTTCGGATTGGCAGTGAACAATGGCCACAAAGTGATTTCAATAAGCGCCTTCTTGCTGAAGAACCGAAAAAAGCGTGCGAACGAATATTTGAATATCCAACCGCAAGCAACGTCGCTCGATATACGTGATATCCATCCGCAGGCGCTCATCAAATTC
>JABGRQ010000105.1 GCA_018648225.1 Chloroflexota bacterium | reverse complement strand
CAGCAATGGCGCTGACGCGATTGTAGCTGCGGCTGAAAACCCCTATGATGCCATTGTCCTTGATATGTTGATGCCTGGCTTGGATGGCATTCAAGTGATCCGGGTGCTCCGAAAGGTTATTCCCGGGACACCGATCATCGGCCTGACTGGTTATGTCGGACGAGGTTACATGGCACAAGCTTCTGCTTTTGGTGTTGTTTGTCTCAGTAAGCCGGTTGTTGTTGTAGACTTGCTTAGAGAACTCAGCGAAGGGCTGGCACTAAACCCAGAAGGTTAAACCCTCTCCATGTGGTTATATAGATTGAGACAAATAATTCATCTAATGAGAAATACATGCCCCGGGTACTGATTGTAGATGATGAAAAAGATGTCGTTGATTACATTCGCGAGGAGTTAAAAATCGCGGGTTATCAAACAGGCGTAGCCTATGACGGTGTTGAGGCGGTCTTGCTTGTTTTGGATGGCGGATGGGATGTCGTTATGATGGATATTCGCATACCAAAGCTTGACGGCATCAACGCGTTACGCATCATGCAGCGAGTTGCGCCAAAAGTGCCAGTTGTGATATTTACTGGCCAAGCAGCGCAAGGAGAGCTTATAAATTCCACCCAACTTGGCGCCTTTACTTACCTGATGAAAGCAGTTTCTCCAGAAATGCTCGCTGCGACGATGAGTCAGATAATGGGGGAGACAAAATAACATAGCTGGACCGATACGGTTCATCGAAGGACAAAATAAAGAACTGCCTGGACTACACTTATCAGTGAAGTGAGAGCAAAGTGCAGCCGGAGTCGCTGAATTATAAGAATTAATGTTCTAGAGGATGAAATAGCCAGGGTATCCATAATTCATTAATCAGGCGGCAGCAGGGTACGATCCTGATATTTTTATTCATGGTATTTTCTGGCCATTGATATTGCCGGAATCCCTGGAGGTTTGATCTGAAGCGGCAATGAACGGGTGACTTTTCCTCTTTTAGTAATCATAAGGAAGCAGAGAAAATATCTCAAGGTAATCAGATCAAAAAATCTCGCAAAAGCCGACAATGAGTTAGAAATCTATGTAAAAACGATATTTTATTAGTTCCGATTATTTATACAAATCGGAAGCTATTGAATTTAATCGCAAAATGTGCTACGATTTGTCCATGACTGATGATGATCGTGGGATTTACAAACCAAAACGGAAAAATAAACAGCTCACGCTGCCGGGCGCGCTGGAGAAGGCTGGAGCAGCGGCAAACCAGGCCGCCGCCCGCCACCGTTTTACGGATTATAAAATGCGGCGTGCAGATGAAACACTACGCCGTCAAAAAACGGACCTGGAATTATTCGGTCAATTCCTAGAAGAACTGCAGGTCAATACCGGGAATCTATTTGATACACCAGAAGCCTGGCAAGGCGTCACCTGGGGTCTTGTTGAAGCCTTTCTAAGGTGGCAAATGAGCAAGGGTTACGCCCTTTCGAGCATAAATGTACGTCTATCTACTATAAAAGCATTTTCAAGGATGGTCATGCAGGCCGGATTTTTACCCCCTGAGGAGTACGCTCTGATCCGATCAATACAGGGCTATACGCAGAAAGAGCAGATTAGAATTGACCAACGACGCCAAATTACCCGTATTGGCGCTAAAAAAGCTTCATCAGTTCAAATTTCTAGAGAGCAGGCGCGATTATTGAAGAAAGCACACGCTAATTCGCCCCAGGGGCGGCGTGACGCCCTGATGATGTGCCTGCTTTTGGATCATGGGCTGCGCGTCGGCGAGGTAGCCGCCCTATCGGGCGACAATCTCGATCTGGCTCAAGGCACCCTTCGTTTTTACCGTTCCAAGGTATCCAAGGTCCAGATTCACCGTCTGACTGGCGATACACATACAACGGCCCGAGCTTATGCGGATTTTGGCGATCTGCCAGACAGCGCTCCCCTGCTGCGCCGCAGCAAGAAAAATGAAAAACTAGGTAAGGCGGGAATGAGCGAACGCGCTATAACGCAGCGCGTCAAATTTCTGGGTGAGAAAATTGGCCTGATGGGACTTAGCGCCCACGATTGCCGCCACTATTGGGCCACAGCAGCAGCACGGCACGGTACAGATCCATTTACCCTACAAGAGGCTGGTGGTTGGGCTTCACTGGCTATGCCCAGGCGTTACATCGATGATAATGATATTGCTAATGCAGAGGTAAAGCTGGACTAAACCCCCTCCCCTCCCTGCAATAATATAAAAGCAACACCTTCGGAGAACTCCGAAGGTGTTGCTTTTATTTCGCAATATGATTCGCAGCAGCGTCTACTTGCCTTCTCGTTTAAACGGCAGCGCTGAAGCAGCCGGCCAGCTGGCCTTGCCCATCACCAGCACCAAAATAACCAATGTGACGATATACGGCGAAGCGGTCATGAACTGCGGCGGCACGGGGAAGCCCATCGCCTGCATGCGCAGCTGCAGCGCATCTGCAGCACCAAACAAGAGCGTTCCAAGCATGACACCCAGCGGCTCCCATTTCCCAAACACAATGGCCGTATAGGCGATGAAACCCCGTCCAGCAGTCATGTTCTCCATAAAGGAGTTGAGCATGCCTAGAGAGAGGAAAACGCCGGCCAGACCGCCCAGCGCGCCTGTGAAGACCAAGGTCAGATATCGTACATTGAAAACGTTAATTCCCACTGTGTCTGCAGCGTGAGGGTGTTCACCAACTGCGCGTATTTTCAGTCCCCACGAGGTGCGGTAAAGGATGAACCAGACCGTCGGCACCATGATAAAAGCTACATAGACGATCGGAATGTGGTTGAAGAAGATCGGACCCAGGATTGGAATGTCGCCCAGCAGTGGTATTTTCCATATTGAAAGCCCAGGCACCACGATTACCTCCTGGATAACCTCATCCCCCCTGGTAAATACAAGCGCATAGAGGATACTGGTCAAACCCAATGCTCCCATGTTCATCGCTACACTGGTCACAATCTGGTGGGCGCCAACCGTCACAGCCATAACGGCATAGATCATGGCAAAGATAATCCCAAAGATCATGGCAAGCAGCACGCCCACCCAAACATTGCCCGTCACACCGCTGCCAATAATGCCCCCAATAGTTCCCATGAGCATCATCGACTCAAGGCTGAAAGTAACGATTCCGGCTTTCTCTGCCAACAGGCCGCCGATTGCGGCCAGCATTAGCGGTGTGGCCATTCGCACAATCGCGACATAAAAATCAACTGTGATAAAGATGGTAAGGAAGTCTTCAAACATGAGATTCCTCCTCTGTGTTGCTCAGATTTGCGGATGGTGGTTCTGGTGGCTGCCGCCGCATCAATCTGCGTTTCTTCAAGGTCGATTCGACATCAAAGGTTGTGCCAGCGATGGCGAACAGGATCGCGAGCGCCTGGATCACATAGATCACAGTCACCGGGATCATGGTGATGATCCCCATCTTATTCGCCCCTGCTTTGAGGGCGCCAAAGAACGTTGCACTGAGCAAGACCCCAATGGGATGGAGTTGCCCGATGAGCGCCACAGGGATACCTTCGAACCCGGCGTTGACCAGGAACTTGGGAATAATGCGGTGTTGGCTGCCCAAAACCTCCATACCACCAGCCAACCCGGCCAACGCGCCGCTGATCAGCGCCGTAATAATGATCGTCCGGGGGATGTTGATACCCATTGCTTTTGCGGCCTGCGGGTTGATACCGACGGCGCGAGATTTGTAGCCGATAGTGGTTCGAAACATGATGAAATACATCAGCAAAACAAAACCCACACCCAGAACCGGCGCCAGGGTCATGCGGCCAAAGGCCGGGATTGAAGAAATGGATTCGTACCAGGCTGAACTTCCGAACAAATTGACGAAGATCGGGATTTCCATGATGCTTTTCAGCGAGGGCATATACGCGGCTTCAGCCGTGAAAGGCGATTTGGGGAAGGGCTGTGCGGGGTCTTTAATACCAATCCAACTGACCCAACTCCAAACCGGTACCTCACCATTCGCATTGAGTTCCAGCCCGCGGGTAAAATGATCAACACGCATAGCCCACTCAGCAAATTGAATGGCAATATAATTCATTAACAGTGTGGTGAGTACCTCGTTGACGCCGCGAGTCGCTTTGAGGATGCCCGGAAGCAGCGCATATAGCGAGCCAAAGAGCATCGCAGCCGCCATACAAGCAGGGATCAAAGCCCATCCGGGCCAGTTGGTCAGGGTGGCGCCCACCCACACGGCGGCATAAGCACCCATCCACAGCTGCCCTTCCGCACCGATGTTGAAGAACCCGCCCCGGTAGCCGTAAGCCACGGCCAGACCGGTAAACAGCAGCGGCGTTGAGCGGATCAGTGTGGTGGCGATGGCGTTGGGGCTGCCGAAAGCGCCGCTGAACAACGCGCCGTAGGCCTCAAACACATTCGCGCCCCAGGCAATGAGGATGAACCCACTAACCACAAAAGCTGATAAGATCGCCAGGATGGGGATGGATACGTTGAAAGACTTTTCGTAATAGTCACGCCAGATGTCTTGAAAGGTTTTCTTATTATTCATCAGGCTTCCCCAGCCTCCTCAGCTTGTGGTTCTTTCGCCTGCGGCGTGCCGCTATCAAGGCGCTTCAGGCCGGCCATCAACTCGCCAAGCTCATGGATATCGGTGTCAGCGCCCTTGCCGGGAATGATGCCCATAACCTCGCCTTCATACATGACGGCAATTCGGTCGGACAGCGAGAGGATTTCTTCCAGCTCGGTTGAGATCAGCAGTACCGCCGCCCCTCGATTGCGCGCTTCGATCATTTGCTTATGCACATACTCGGTAGCGCCAATATCGAGGCCACGCGCCGGTTGAGCGGCAATAATCACATCAGGCTCGCCGCTTAGCTCGCGGGCCAGGATTACTTTCTGCTGGTTGCCGCCCGATAGCAGTTTGGCAAACAGCTGCGGCCCAGGCGCACGCACATCGTAATCCATCATCGATTGATCAACAAATCTTTCGACTTCTTTCTTGCTGAAGATTCCCCCTTTGGAAATGGGCGACGCAAAGTAGGTCTTTCCGATCAGGTTCTCAGTGATAGTGAAATCAAGAAGTAAACCTTCATGGTGCCGGTCCGGTGAGATATAGGCCACATTGCGCTTAATCATATCGATCGGCTGAAAGTTGGTCGTTTCCTCTCCCTTGACGAAAACTTTGCCCGATCCGGCCTTGCGCATACCGACAATCACGGAAGCCAGTTCGGTCTGCCCGTTGCCATCCACCCCGGCAACGCCCAGTATTTCGTTGGCGTGTACCTCAAATGAGATACTCTTGACCGCCTGTAAATCGCGGTCATCGAGGGCATTCACATTTTCCAGCTTTAGCAGAACCTCCCCAGGCTCTAACTCGGGCTTATCCATCTTCAAGAACACCTCGCGCCCCACCATCATCTTTGCCAGTTCAGGGGCACTGGTGTCCTCAATGTTTACAGTGTTAACCAGGATTCCATCACGCAGCACGGTCACCCGGTTACAGACCGCCATGACCTCTTCCAGTTTGTGTGTAATAAAAATAATCGAAAGCCCATCATCGGTCAGTTTCTTTAGAATAAGGAATAAGTCCTCAACCTCACCAGGGGTGAGTACGGCAGTCGGCTCATCCAGAATAAGCAGTTCAGCCTCTCGATAGAGCGCTTTTAGGATCTCCACCCGCTGCTGCACGCCTACTGGGAGGGTCCAGATTTGAGCAGTGGGGTCTACACGCAGATGATAACGTTCACCCTGCTCTCGGATCTGCTGCTCAACAGTTTCCAGATTAAGAAATGGTTCTCGCTCCATGGGCATGCCCAACACTACATTCTCGGCCACTGTCAGCGGTGGCACAAGCATAAAATGCTGGTGCACCATGCCAATCCCTAGAGCAATGGCATCACGCGCCTGGTGGATCTCTACTTCCTCCCCTTTCCATATAATCTTCCCGCTGGTCGGCTGGTAAACGCCATAAACACAATTGGTAAGTGTCGTTTTTCCGGCACCATTCTCACCCAACAGCGCATGGATTTCACCCCGCCGGATATCCAGGTCGACGTTATCATTGGCAATCACACCCGGAAAGGTCTTGCACATCTTCTCCAATTGGAGAACAATCTCTGATTCTGCCATAGTCAAACCTTTTTATTATCTGGGAGTTCCCTAACGCGTCAACTATAGGGAACTCCCAGGTATTCGTTATGCCTGCCGTTTATGCAAGAAAAGCCTTTCACCAGGCAGGGTTTTAGCTTTGAAGACTAGAGGTCAGTACGGAATTGGACGTCAGGTGACATCATCTCACAATCGGCGCCCTTTTCGATGTAGCAGGCCAAGATGCCGAAAATCTCTTCCTCAACCTCGATCGGCAGAATGCCATAGGTCGGGCTCAAGACAATAGCACCGTCACGCATACCAACGGGCATCGCTTCGCCAACCGGTGCATTACCGTTATCGACCCAGGCCTTCATAGCCAGTTCGATCTGCATGGGGACCATTTCTTCATAGCCGCCAACAACAAATTCTGGGCCAAGATAGTTCTTATCCTTCACACCAGAGACCGCCCATGCCATTTTACCATCTGCGCGAGCTTCTTCGATAGCCTCAACAACACCGGAGTCACCAGCATCGGCAACCAGGATGAAGACATCGATACCCTGCTCAATGCCAGCTGTTGTCAGTTCTTTAGCCTTGGCGGGATCCGCCCAGTCGCCGACCTCGAGCCATTCAACATTGCAGCCATCGATCTTGCCCTGGTCAACCAGCCACTCGCCGGCAACCTTTACCATATCACCATTCCACGCCAGGTTGGGGTAAGTTTGACCAACGATATAGGCAACCGTACCGGTCTGTGTAAGCTGGCAGGCCTCCAATCCGGCGAAGTAGCCTTCCTCACCACTGACAAAGCTCAAACCGATGACGTTGGGGTCCTGGCCCGCACCCCGGCTGGTCTGTAAGAATTGTAAGTCGGGATATTCGAGAGCAACTTCGTTTATCTGGTCAAAGTACTCGAAACCGTGAGCATGCAGGAAATCACAACCGGATTCTGCATATTCGCGCAGCAGATCGGAGGTCTCTTCGGGCAGAGTATGCTCGCGATAGAGAATGTTCATGTTGTATTTACCGCGCAAGTTGGTCAGACCAAGGTAAGCG
>JABGRQ010000104.1 GCA_018648225.1 Chloroflexota bacterium | reverse complement strand
AAAAAATGTCATTCTGAACCCCCGAAGGGGGTGAAGAATCCCTACTATGTGGATTATTCGCAACCATTTTTAGGGATTCTTCGTCGCTTTGCTCCTCAGAATGACAGGCCCATGAAGCCTATCAAATATTTTTCGGATAGATACTAAACAACATCTGGCGAGCAATAGGCCAATAATTGCTCCCAGCGGGTAATTTCATCATGGTCGTTTGCCAAGCTCTGAATATGCAGGGATAGATTTTTCAAAATAGATGCAGGCAGGCATCCGGACATCACCAACGGCAAATCACTCAGGGGAGCATCCACAGCGAATTTGAGCACGCTATTAAAATTACAGGCGGTTGGAGTGTAAACTGAAACTTTCTGGGGGGTGGCGCTGCCATCACTTTTAAGGAAATAGAATAATTCGCCCTGCGGCGCTTCGACCCTGCTGATCGCTTCGCCAGCCGGAATAGTCGCAGGCATTTGCGCGGCAAGGCTGCCTGCGGGCAGGTTATGCAGCACCTGACGGATGAGTTGAATACTCTCGCCCAATTCAACCAACTGCACCATCAATCCGGCAAAAAGATCACCGGTGCTTTCCAATACGAGATTTGCTGAATAATTCAGGTAACCTGCATAGGGGGCATCCCCGCGCAGATCGCGCGGCACACCGGCAGCCCGCGCCAGGGGGCCGGTTACGCCCATCAAATCGGTTTGGCGTGCCGAGCGTTTATTTTTGCCCTGTAAACGCTGTTGATATTGGGAGTCGTTGGTAATTTGATCGAGCGCGCGGCGTAATTGTGTATCCAGCGTATGGAGGGCGGCTAAAATATCGTCGGCTTGAGAGACAGAAAGCTCTGCAATGACACCGCCGGGAATGATGGCCTGCGTGCTGCCCATCTGGTTGATCCAGTGCAAAAAAGGGGCTGCACCCTCGGGCTGTGTCACAGCCAAGGGGGCGAATCCCGCGGTTTTCTCTATCTCGCCCAACATCTGGATCGTTTCGGCAATGCGCTCCAATTCTGCCAGCACAAGTCGCAATGCCTGCGCACGCGGCGGAGCGTCCACCTCGGCAAGTTGCTCCAGCCCTAAACAATAAGCCAAACGATGCGCTTGCGGACTGGCCTGATAAATTTGGGTTAGAATCGCCAGCGTCTGTTGCCAGTCGAGCGATGGATTGGCGACGGGCGCAGCATCAGCAGCCAAAGTAAAAGCGGTAATTTTTTCATTTTCAGTTTTCAATTCCAGGTGAAATTCATCTATGGGGAAATAATAGCGCCAGGGATTTTCCGCGCTGGCAGCGCACATCTGATGCAGGTGTCGCTCCAGATTTTTGGCGTTAGGGATCATCTGACCGAGGGAGGGCAGGCCGTTTAGCGGGGGGGAAATCTGCGCTCGCAGGGTGATAATGGCATTGTCGCGGCAAAAATGGTAAAGCGCCTCTGGAGCCTGATTCTCATGGGCGCAACTCAGCCCGGTGATGGCGGTCAAATACCCTAATTGCTTTACAACGAAACCCGCGGCCACATTGACAACTTGCTCAACCGAGGGAAGATAGATATCCAGACGATTTGTGGCGGGCTGTTCAAACTCCGCGGTCCAATCCCAGGCAGTGGCGATATCGCGGGCTAATTTGAGTATTGCGTTCGTTTTATCCACAAAATAACCTTAGGCTACTTCAATAGATGGGTTGTGAGCTTGATAGGTTTCTACCGAAACACCGTAGAATTTCGCCATTGCTTCCGGGTCGTAAATATCTACATTAGCCCATTGCGCCAGTTCCAGATCGCCACCGAGGTGATAACGCCCATCGTAGGGTTCGCCATCGGGCATAATGGAACCCCACAGGCGTTTTGCCTTCGCCAATTGTTTATCGGTGAGATTGCGAACTCGCCGCAAATTTGTCTTATAGAAATCTGCCTCACTCAAATTGGCCTGATCGAGGTTGGCGCCATGCAGGTTGGTGCGTGTCAACTTCGCCTGGTGTAAATTTACCCCGCTTAAATTGGCATACTCCAAATGAGCCTGATGAAAATCTACCGAACATAAATCTGCGCTCATCAAATCGGCATCTTGCAGTTGCGCATAGCACAGGGTAGCGCCACTCAGCGCGCCATCGGCTAACAAGCCGCGGGCGCGGAGTTCTTCGATAGCCAGCAATACCGTTTTATTATCCAGACTGCGTACCCGATTGAGAATATCCAACTTTGTATTCATATTTACTCCTGTAGCAGCTACTTCAAAAAATCACTTAGCGAAGTATTCGCCAATATTTATTGGAAAGGGCGGCCTGAGCCAGCCTTAATAGGAGTATATGTGAAATAAGTAACAAGTCCGGTCGCGCACTGGTCACAAAGTGGTAACAGAAAACGCCCCTAGCAATGCTCTGTCAGCGAATATCCCACGCCTGGCACCGTTTCCAGGCAGCGCGGTGCAGAAGAATCAAACTCGATTTTGTTGCGCAAACGGTAGATCAATTGTTTCAGCATGGCTTTATCGGCCATGCCTGGCCCCCAAACGTGATCAATTAGAGATTCGGCTGTGAGCACCTGACCCTGGTTTATCATCAGCACTTCGAGCAGGCGGTTTTCCAGTGGGGTAAGTTTGGCGAGCAGTTCATCATCGCGGGTGATTTGATGGCGAGATATATCCAATGTGAGACTGCCAGCCGATAATGGCCCTGGGGTGAGCGCCGCGATGCTCGACCGGCGCAACACCGCCTCGACACGCGCCAGCAATTGCCGCGGGCTAAACGGTTTGACAATATAATCATCGGCGCCCAGTTTGAGGCCTTGCACAATATCGTCTTCACCGCCGCGCACGGTGAGCATGATGATGGGGGTGTTGTCTTGTAAGCGTATGCGGCGGCAAACTTCCCAGCCATCGAGCTTGGGCAGGTTCAGGTCCAGAACAATGATATCGGGCGATTCGCTCTCCCAGCGTTCGAGGGCGGTCAAACCATCATGCGCTGCGACCACCTCATACCCCCCGCGCCGCAGCGTAAACGAAACCACATCGGCCAGCGCCAAATCATCATCCACAACCAGAGCCTTCATAGCAACTCTCCATCCATCGGAATTTCAAACCAGAATATCGACCCGCCGCCCCCGCGTTCATCCAGGCCCACGTAACCGCCGTGCTCTTCCACGATGGCCTTCACAACCGATAACCCCAGCCCCACGCCATATTGGGCTTTGCCGCGCTCATCCAGGCGCACAAATCGGCGGAACAAGTTTCCCTGATCTCCAGTTGGAACACCCGGCCCTTGATCGGCTACGCTGATGCGCAACATATTGGCCGCGGGCAGTTCAACACGCAGCGCAATTTGATCGCCCATCGAGCTGTATTTACTGGCGTTGGAAAGCAGGTTGACCAATACTTGCGTGAGGCGAGTGGGATCCGCTTTTATAGTGGGGATGTGATCGGGCTGTTGCAACCGAAGCGCCTGATCGCGCCGTTCGAGGAGGGGTTTCATCACACGGACGGCTTCGCCGATGACGGACTTAACCTGTGTGGGTCGGCTGTGAATGCGGAATTGCCCAGCCTCGATGCTGGTACTCTCCAATAGATTGTCGATCAGGGTTTGCAAGGCTATCAGGCTGTAATGCACCGATTCCAGCAATTCAGTGATTTCGTCACGCGAGAGATCGTGAAGCTCTTCGAGCAGCAATTCTACCGAGGCGTTTAGCGCGGCCAGTGGTGTGCGGAATTCATGCGAAATATTTGCCAGAAAATAGGAACGCAGTTGTTGGGCAGCTTCTTCATCGGTGATATTGCGTAGCACCAGAGCGGTTTGCGTTTCGGCAGATTCAGGTGAGCGCATGCGCGCACCTGTGACAGCCAAAGTAATCTCTTGCCCGTAGCGATTGAGAATGCCAACCTGGTGCATTACCCCCACAGCGGAAATTTGCCGGGTGAATGTGCCGCTGCCGGGCAGTTTAAAAATTTCATCAATCGATTGTGCCAAAACTTCGCTGCGCTGCCAGGCGGTGATTTGCTCGGCTCCATCGCTAAACGAGGTGATGCGCCCCTGTTCGTCAATGGTGACAATGCCCTCCACCACCGATTGGATGAGGGTTTCGGCCCAGGCTTTGGCGCGTGAAAGGTCTTCGATAGCCTGGCGCATATTGCGGCGGCTGACTTCAAAGGCGGTTGCCAGTGCTGAAATTTCATAGGGACTTTCGGGAATAGGCACTGGTTTTTCGAGGTTACCAGAGCTAATATCGAGGGCAGCTTCGTTCAGGCGGCTGAGTGGTTGGGTCAGACGGCTGGCGGTGAACCCACCCAAAACCGAACCCGCCAGCACAACCAGAATTGCCCCCCCGATCAACGCGATCACCGGGCTTGGCCGGGTGATGATGAGATAGCCGATTTGCGCGGCAACTTCGCGCCAGGTTTCGTTTTTGAGTTGGGTACGCAAGAACCAGTATGCCAGGCCACCTGCTGCAACCAGCGTTGCGAGCATAACAAGCACAAATGTCAGCATCAGGCGCGTGGTGAGGCTATCTAAATATCGGCGAGACATGTTCGGTTTGTTTTTCGTATAAAAATTTCATTTTTGCGATCCGATTGCATTGCGCGCCAATTGGTCGACGCGCTCATTTTCACGCTGACCAGCATGCCCGCGCACCCAATGCCAGCTAATTTGGTGACCCTGCACGGCTTCATCGAGCGCCTGCCATAAATCCTGGTTTTTGACCGGTTTTTTTGCGCTGGTTTTCCACCCCTTGCGTTTCCAGCCAGCCAGCCAGCGGGTAATGCCATTTTTGAGATATTCCGAATCGGTATAAAAATCAATCTGACAGGGTTTGGTGAGCGCGCGTAAGGCTTCGAGTGCAGCGGTCAGTTCCATGCGATTGTTGGTGGTGTCACCAGCGCCGCCGCTGAGTTCTTTTTCACGACTGCCAAAACGCAGCAACACGCCCCAGCCCCCAGGGCCAGGATTACCAGAACAAGCGCCGTCGGTGTAGATCGTAACGTGAGGAAAGGGCATGGGGGGATTATGGCCCGGCTTGTGCTTTAATTTCCGTCGCCAGATCATTGAGTTGGATCAAATGCACCGGAATTTCTTCGGGAGCGCCTGTGAGGATGGCGTCAAAAGCATCTTGAACGGCGCTGCGCACGGCTCCCCAGGAGGGCATGGCAGGCTCGGCATGTCCGTAATCAAGCAGTTCCAAACCGGTGAGCCATTGGGGATGTTCCTTGGCGTAGCTCTTGAGCAAATCGACGGCGCTCATGCGTACCGGGTAATAATCTCCCGCGGCGACCCAGCGTGCCTGAACTTCGGGCGTGGTGAAGTAACGCAAAAAGAGCCAAGCCGCCAGCGACCGCTCCGGTGTGTTATTCACCACCGCAGCGTATTGGCTGGCCGCGTTGACAGCCCGCGTACCATCCGGTCCCAGGAAAGGCAGCACCGTCCACACATCAGGACTCCCGGCGGCAACCATTGCCTCTGTCTGATGCGGCAATCCGGCGGATGAACTCATCACAAAAAGGGCTTGCCGGGTGGCAAACTCCGGGTTGGGGTAAGTCTCGGTGGCAAAGGCGCAATCTTCATCCCATAAAGTTTTCCAGAATTGGGCTACCTCATGGAGCGTGGTGGTTGTGAAATCATAGTCCAGGCCATCTTCGGTGAGGCCATCATCGCCGAAAGCATAAATCCAGGGCATAACATACGAAGCGCCAGAATATAAGACCATGCCACCCGTGTCGCCCGCGGTGGCTGCCGCGGCGGCACAAGCCTGCTGGCGCAGCTCCTGGGTATTTTGCGGCGGCTGGTCGAAACCCAATGCTTGCGCCCAACTCAGATTATAGAATAGAACATAACTCGACTGGCTCAACGGTAAACCAATCCGTTCTCCGGTGGGATTGATAGCCCCCGATAAAGTGCCTGGAAAAAAATCTTCCTGCTCTTGTGAGGTAAAACCGACAAGCTCATCTATAAAATAAGCATTCAGGTCGGCCATAATTCCCATATTATGCCAACTTGCCAGCGCATTAGCATATCCGATAACGGCATCGGGCAACTCGCCCGATTGCATACCCGTGTACATAGCGTCTTCGATTTGCGGGTAGAAGCCCATATCGACCGACTCAACTGTGATGCCCCATTGATTGGCAGCATTGAATTCATCTATGATGGCTGTCATGGCTTCGCCGCGCGCACCGTTACCCCAGATATGCCAGAATGTGACCGTCTCGTCTGATAAATCTGGCAACGAGATTGGCGCGGGGACTTCAGTGATGGCTTCCGGAGTTGGCTGTGCGATGGTCGGTTGTGCGATGGTTTCTGTAGCGACAATTTCATTTTCCAACGGCTCTGTAACAGCCGCCGAAGTTTCGCTATCAATCGTTTCTGGATTAGAACGGCAAGCGATTAGCGCAACTGAAAAAATGAGAACCAGGGCGAGGAAGAAAGTGAGTTTGAGTTTCATAGCTGTTTTTCCACCGTGTTGTTGTTTTCGATCGTTCAATTACAGTTTATCATATTGCCCACACAAAAAGAGTTGCAACCATGCGGTTGCAACTCTTTTTGTGTAATTAAGACCCTTGGAGGGCTGGATACATTATATTTACCCGTCAATTTCTGCGACTAACTCAGCCGCATTATTGTTGAGTTCTTCAAGGTAAGCTGGAATTTCATCGGCTGAACCCTGGATAATTACATCGAAGGAATCTTGCACTGCGCGGCGCACAGAACCCCACGAAGCCATGGTCGGTTCAGAGTATCCATTGGACAAGAATTCCAGGCCAGTTTGCCACTGCGGATGTGCAGCGCTATATTCTGATACCAACGGTTCAGTACTCATGCGCACAGGGTAGTAGGCGCTAGCGCTAATCCAGGTGGCCTGAGCTTCGGGCGTGGTGAAGGATTTCAGGAACAACCAGGTCGCCAGGTTTTCAACAGGATTGGTGTTGACCAGAGCAACATATTGACCAAAAGCATTCACGGCCTGCTCGCCTTCAGGTCCTACAAAGGGAATAAAGACCCACTCATCAGCGACACCGGCTTCTTCGAAGGCGGCTACCTGATAGGGGATACCCACGGAGGAACTCATGGTAAAGAGCGCTTTGCGGGTAGCGAATTCAGGATTGGGGTAACTCTCGGTGGGGAAAGCACAGCCTTCGTCCCAGAGTTCTTTCACAAAGGCAGCCACATCTTGCATGGCCTGTGAGCCTAGATCGTAGCTAGCGCCATCTTCGGCAAGACCGTCATCGCCAAAGGCATACAGCCAGGAGAAAACATTGGAAGCGCCTGTGTACATCACCAAACCACCCATACCATCATTGTCGGGATCATCATCGGCAGCATTGGCCGCAGCCGCGGCACAAGCTTGCTCTTTGAATTCGGCGGCATTAGTGGGAGCATTCTCGAAACCGAGTTCCTGCGCCCAAGTCTGGTTGTAGAACATCACATTGGCAGACTGGCTGAGTGGCAACGCAATGCGAGAGCCATCGGCGATGACACTGCCATTGAAAGCTCCGGGGTAGAAATCGGCAATCTCTTCGGCGGTAAAGCCGACTACTGCGTCATCCACATAGGGCTGGATGTCTGCAATGGTGCCAACCGAGTACCAACCAGCCAGCGCATTGGCATAGCCAACCACGGCATTGGGCACATCGCCCGACTGGATGGCGGCGTTCATGGCGTCTTCAGCGTCGCGGTAGTGACCTTGGTCAACAGCTTCGACGGTGATGCCCCATTCGTTGCTGGCATTGAACTCATCCACGATGGCGGTCATGCCTTCGGCGGGATCGCCCGTGCCCCACACATGCCAGAAGGTCACGGTGGTGCCTGCCAGATCGGCCAGACTTACGCCCATGGCTTCATCGGCGGCAACCGGATCTTCAACAACAGGCTCTTCGGCAGCGGGTTCTTCTGCCGCGGGCTTGCAGGCTACTAAGGCCAATGAGAGCATTAGTATTAGCATCAGCAAAATGGGTAAAGATTTTTTCGTCATTCTTCTCTCCTTGAAATTTGGGAAATGAATAGGAATTAAATCAATTCGGGGAGATGGCCCCCGAACATCTATTGAGGCAGAATTCCCTCCACTATGGCAACCCACACAGGGGGCGTTCGCTCTGCCGCAATAGGTGATTGAACATACTTGTAGCTGGTCTTCATGCAAAATTAGTTTATCATAAGTTAATCGGTGGTTATCTTAAAAATCCATCCCTAACCCTTCAGACCGCTGCGGGCGATACTCTCAGTGAATTGTTTTTGCGTGAAGAAGTACAGCACCAAAATGGGGATGATGGTGATGAATGCGCCAGCCATCATCAGGTGCAACATTTGCCCGGCTTCTTCGACAAAGTTATATAAGCCCACGGCGATAGGCCGCCACTCCGGAGAGTTTGTGACCAGCATCGGCCAGGCCAGCGCGTTCCACGAACCGATGAACGAAAGTACAATGATGACCATCACCGGCGCTTTGGAAAGCGGCAGCACTACCTGTGCCAGGAAACGCAAATGCCCGGCCCCATCGATGCGGGCGGCGTCAAAAAGTTCATCGGGGATTTGGGCAAAGAATTGGCGCAACAGGAAAATGGAGAAGATACTGCCCATGAAGGGGATGGTCAGCGCGGGCCAGTTGTTGATCCATTTGATGGGGCCGATACGCCCCAACCAGGTGACGGTGAGGAAATTGGGGATGATATTAACCATCGCCGGGATCATAATCGTGCTGAGCAACAGCCCAAAGATGGCATCACGCCCGGGGAATTTAATGCGGGCAAACGCGTAGGCCGCCATTATACTGAAAGTCAGTTCACCGGACAGCGTAATGAGGGTAATCGCTACACTGTTGACGAAATATTCGGAGAAGGCGGCTTCTTTCCAGGCGTTGACATAGTTTTCAAAGTGCAGTTCCGATGGAATCCAGCGGATGCCCTGGGCTTCCCCCAGCGACATGAAAGAGGTCATTATCATCCATATAAAGGGCGTAATTGAAATCACAATGCCCAAAATAAGAAATGAGTAAACCGAAATATTTTTCGCTACTTTGCGAGATAGATTCCAGAAATGTTGTCCGTTGTTCATAAAACGATTTTCCTCAACGTTATACCCTAAAGGACACAGGCAGCGCAAGGGAATAAAGTCGCAAAGAAAAACATATAAAATCTTTGCGCCCTTGCATCTTGGCGCCTTGGCGTTAAATATTACCCATAAAATACGCGCGCGCCCTGAATTTTATTATTGATATACGTCAGGCTAAGAATGACAGCAAATAGCACAAACGCCAGCGCCGAGGCGTAGCCATAGCGTAGTTTCTCAAAAAATTCAGCAAAGATGACCACACTGAATGTATCGGTTGTGCCAAGCGCCAAACCTTGCCGCATGACCCAGATATGATTGAAGGCCTTAAACGTGCCAATAATTGCCAACAGCGAGAGAAAGTAGGTGGTCGGCGAGAGCAGCGGCAGGGTGATATGCCGGAAGGTTTCCCAGCGCCCGGCGCCGTCAATTTGGGCGGCTTCAATCAACTCGGTGGAAATATTCCCCAATCCGGCCAGGTAAATCACTGTGTCATAGCCAATATACGTCCAGATTGAGTAGATCATAATTACCAGCAAAGCCATACTTGGCCCGGCAGCCCATTCCGGCCAGGCAATATTCAAGCCCTCTGCTAAAAGTGTGAAAATACCGCGCGGTTCGCGAATCCATTGCTGGGGGGCAATCCCCAGATTTAGTAATAATTGATTTATTGGCGCCTGATAACGATTAGAGAATAATTGCCGGAAAATCGCTGCGCTGGCGACAGTGGGCGTGACATAGGGCAAGAAATACAACATGCGGAATACTTCAGAACCCCATAATTTTTGGAAGAGCAATATCGCCAGAAAGAGCGAGAAGGTTAACTGAAAGGGGACTGTTCCCAACGAGTAGAAGATGGTAACTTTCAGCCCGACCCAAATATCTTTATCGCCAGAGGCAATCAATGTAGGCAACTCGCCAATCAGCAGCCAGGCCCCAACTAGCATTGTCATTGCCCCCAAAACATGGATAAAAAACGAAATATTGTTGGCTTGTGCAAGGCCGCGTTGCCAGACTTTCCAACCTGCGTAGAGCAAGATCACGCCCGAAGCCACTGTAATCACTTGTGGCCAGATTCCAGCATCCTGGCCGGTTTCAAGCGCCAGTGAGTAGGCAGCTTTCACCAGTGTAAAATTGACCCATAAAAGCCAGCCGCCGATTATTAATCCCAAAACGGCTCCAGTAAATTGAAATAGATACCCCAGATGGCGCGGATTGGCAAACATGCGTACGTATGTATAGACAACCAGTACGATCAGCACAGCAAGCCCCAGCGCCAGAAAAACCAGCCATGGCGTATAGGCTTGTGGCAGATAAAAAGCTTCCGCCAAAAGCTGCATGAATAGTTCCCGCGTCTTGGTCACGCCAATGATTTTGTCGGCAATATCCAAAGCGCCGGGCAGCACGCGGAAAGCCCAATACACCAGACTCAAGAATGTTAACGCCAGCAAAACGGCAGGGAACAACAACGCCCAGGGCTTGTCGTCAAATTCCTGTGTCTGACGATATGCGCGCCGGAGGCTGATCACAGCCCAGGCTACAAGACCAATTGCCAGGATAAAGAAGGCAATATAAGCTAAATTTTCCAACGCTCGAATATAGTTCTCGGCCCCCAAAAAAGCACCCCGTTTCAGCCGCCATTTGTGCATACTCACAAATAACGCAAACCCCACTGGAAAAATTCCAAACGTAAAGATGAGAATCGATGCCGGTGCGATCATTAAATATGCGGTGATATATTCCCGCCATAATCGTAACCGTCGTCCGGAAAAGAAAGCAATATTCACATGCGACCTCCACAATGTCGGCTCATCAATGCGGCGTCATTATAACACGCGGCGTATTCGAGAAGGTACCTCACCGTCCAAACTTTGCCCGATTCCAAATGCGGTACAATAGGACTAGAGTTTTTTGGCGTAAGTACCCTCAAGTAAGGAGGAGGGCGTCATGAGCGATCCCCAATTCTGGCAACTGGTATTAGATGCTTTGACTACGCTGGGCAATCACTACATCCCGGCGATGGATGAAGTCGCGTCAAAAATGGGGGTAGATCGCGGCACCTGGGTGTTGTTGCTCAGTATCATGAGTTTCGATCCCGAACCGGTAACCGCCAAAATGCTCCAAAAACGCACGCCCTGCCAGGAATTCAGCAAACGCCTGGAGGAAACCTCCGCGCAAGGATTGCTGGCAACCGTACACCCAAACGAATATGTGCTCACTGAAACAGGGCAAGAACTGGTGCAGCAGATCATCCTGACCGCCTATGCCCGCATGGAAAATCTCAATCCCATGCGCCCCTCCGATTTGCATTATCTGACCGTTTTATTGCGCCGCCTGGTCAAGGCCAGCCACACCTCGCCAGAACCGCCCGCGAAATGGGCAATTACCCACAGCCGCCGCTTTGATCCCGGCGAAAATGCCCCCTTGCTCATTCAGGTGGATCAATGCCTCAGCGACCTGGCCGCCTACCACGACGACGCCCATCTGGCTGCCTGGGGATCGCTGGGTTTTGAAGGCCCCGCCTGGGAAGCCTACACTCTGATCTGGCGCGAGAAATCCATCTCATTGGACAATTTGCATAAAAAGCTGCATCATCGGCGGCAAAGCCGAAAGGTATATGAGAATGCGTTGCGCGAGATTGTGGAACGCGGGTTGGCAAAAAGTAAATCCGGGGAATATTACCTGACTCCCGAGGGGCTGGAACTTCGTCAACAAGCGGAAGATAAAACCAATGAGTATTTCCTGCCCCCGTGGAATTGCCTCGAAGAAGAAGACCTGCAAGCCCTGGGGAATTTACTGAAAATGCTGGCGGATGGGTTAAAATAATCGCCAAAAAAGATACGGGGCTGCATTCGCAGCCCCGTATCTTTTTTGGCGCAGATGGGCAAGGGGTGGGGGAAATTACTCCACCGGAATAGCTTCTAACTGTGCCACCATCTCGGCAATCACATCGAAACCGCCCTGCCAGAATTCGGCTTTAGTAATATCCAGGCCAGCCGCGGCACAAATATCCGTCGGGGATGCAGAGCCACCCGCTTCGAGAATTTTGATATAGCGCGGCTTGAAGGCCTCACCTTCGGCCTTAAACTGTTTGTAAAGCGAGAGCACCAGCAATTGCCCAAAGCTGTAGGCATAAACATAGAACGGCACATGGAAAAAATGGGGGATCGAGACCCATTCCCATTTGAATTCATCGCTGAGTTCAATCGCATCGCCAAACTGCTTGCGGAGATTTTCCATATAAGCTTCAGAGAGTTTATCCACCGTGGCGCCCTCGGCGACCATATCGTGCGCGGTGACTTCGAACATGGCGAAAAATGCCTGGCGAATAATTGTGGCGTAGGCATCATCCACCTGGCGGAAGAGAATATCGCGCCGCACGGCGGGGTCTTCTTCCACTTCGAGCAGACGGTCTACTAGCAGCATCTCGGCGAAGGTGGAGGCATTCTCAGCCATCGGCAGCGCAGAGTGGAACGTGAATACATTATGATCAAAGGCCAGCATGGCATGAATGGCGTGACCCAACTCGTGCGCCAGCGTAGCGACGTCATTGGCTTTGCCCTGGTAATTCACTTTGACATAGGGCGTATGCCCCGGCACTACCGAGGCGCAGAAGGCGCCATCTTGTTTGCCCTTGCGCACTTCGCTGTCAATATGGCCGTCTTCAAAGACCTTTGCGGCCAACTCCGCCACGCGCGGATCAAACTCTGCAAACGCTTCCAGGGTGAGTTCTACGCCAGTGTTGAAAGCGTAGGTTTTGTCAGCCTCGGCTACGGGGGCATAGACATCGTAGCGGCGCAATTTTTCCACACCCAGCCATTTGGCTTTGAGTTTGAAATAACGCTGGAAAATATCGGCGTTCTTTTCGCACACATCCAGCAGAATATTAACGACATCGTCGGGCAGATCGTTGACCAGATTGCGGGCCGAGATCGGCGTGGCATAGTTGCGCAACTCCACATTTTCGGCCTGCCAATCGCGGATCAGGTTTTGGTACATTTGCCCCAAAATTGGGCCGTCATCCTCATAGACGCGATACTGTTCCTGATAGGCTGCGGCGCGCAAATCGGGATCACCGCCCTGAATCAGCGGAATCAGCTGCCCGCGGGTAAATTCCTGCACTTCGCCGTCCACCTCAACCTTGAAAGCATAACGATTGGTGATCGAATCATATAGTGTGACCAACGCCTGCGCGCCGGTAACATCTTTGATATTGATGATTTTCTCTTCGGGTTCGGTGAGAGTGTGGGGTTTAAAGTGGCGCATCTCCTCCAACCAATAGCGGTAGCCATCTGAGAGCGACATCAGTTCGTTGGCTTTTGCGTTGTTCAACTCTTTCCACCATAGCGAGAAGAACAGGGTCAGGTTTTGCACTTTAGCAACAAATTGTTGCACGCGCGCATAGAGCGACTGCACGTCCTGATCTTGCGTATCGGCAGCAAACAACAACCCCGGGTACGTCGCCAGACGGCTGCCCTCGAGGGTCAGCACTTCGATTTCTTTAATCACATCCATGAAATCTTCGAAATCAATCTCCTCGGTCAGCGCGGCGCGGCGCACTTCAAACGCGGCGGCTTTTTCTTCCAATTTTTTGAAAGACGCTTCTACTTCCGGCGCGTCGATGGCGGGATAAAGATCGTTCAGACACCAGGGTGATAGTTGATATGCGGTCATTTTCTTTATGCTTCCTTTTGTTCAATGGGTGAAAAATGTTTGTACATTATACTCGATTCAATTTACCCCCATAAGCCCTCACCCTGACCTTCGTTTCACTCAGGTCTGTCCCTCTCCCGATTTCGGGAGAGGGGTCGGGGGTGAGGGTTATCAGACATTAAACCTTACGTGCATAATATCGCCATCTTGCACCAGATATTGTTTGCCTTCCAGTCGTAATTTGCCCTTGTTGCGCGCTTCGGCCATCCCGCCCAGTTCTACCAGGTCTTCATAGGGCACCACTTCGGCGCGGATGAAGCCTTTCTCCAGGTCGCTGTGGATCGTGCCCGCTGCTTCGGGGGCCAATGCGCCGCGTCGCACCGTCCAGGCGCGCACTTCGTCTTCACCCACGGTGAAGAACGATTGTAGATCGAGCAATTCATATGAGGCCTGAATCATGCGTTTCAGGATCGGCTCTGAAATGTTGTACTCCTCCATGAATACGGCGGCTTCTTCGGCGGAGAGTTTCGAAATCTCCATTTCCAACTGGCCTTGCAGGGGGATCGTGCAAATGCGTTTTCCGCAGGGATAGTCAATTTCAGGTGGGGCTTGCCCTTCGGCGAGATTGAGTACCAATAATGTATATTTGCGGGTCAGGAAGCCAAACCCGGCGATGATATTGCGCTCATCTTTGGAGAGTTCCAACTCCCGCAGGGGTTTCTCGGCCTCAAGGGCGCTGCGCAGACGTTCAAACAGGGTTGATTCACGTTCGATGACGGCTTTGTCGCGCCCCGCGCCTTTTTTGCGCTCTTCGGCCAGTTTTTCCAGTTTGCGTTCAACGGCGAGCATATCATTGAGCAAAAATTCCGTATCCATCGCGGCCACGTCGCGCAAGGGGTCAATGTTACCCGCTGGGTGGGGCATATTCTCATCTTCAAAGCAGCGCACCACATGGATGAAGCCATCCATCTGCGAGAGTTGATTCAACAACGGGCCAGAAAGGTCCCCACTGGCAGAACCCTCTAATCCGGCAATGTCCGCATACGTCACTTTGGCGTAGGTCGTCTTTTTAGGCTGGAACATCTCCGAGAGTGCGTCGACGCGCGGATCGGGGACATCCACCACCGCGGTATGCACATCGAATCGCCCCCCACCCATGGAGGTAGGGCGGTCGCCGCGGGTGAGGGCGTTAAAAATAGTTGTTTTTCCTGCCTGAGGAAGGCCGATAATTCCGAGTTTCATTTTTTGTTTCCTTACGCATAAAGGTGACTGTCACATATCCAGTGACAGTCACCTGATTTGACACGGGGGCAGATTGTACCGCATTTCAGGGGGCTGACAAATCGAATTCGAGCGGCGGCAGGTTGTTTGGGAGTTCGGGGTGCAGGGCGTAGTATTCCTCGCGCAGCAAATCCATGCTGAGGTTGTCGTAGCATTCGCCGCTCTTGAAAATGGATTCGCGGCGGCGGTAGGACTGCTGGAAGCCCAGTTTTTCCGCCGAGCCAACGGCGCGCGGGTTGCCTGAATGCGTCCACAGGCGCACCACGCGCACACCGAGTTCTTCAAAAAGAAAGCGCAGTAGCGTTTCCAGCGCGTCCATTGCCGTTCCGCCGCCCCAGAATTTTTTCGCCATCATAATCCCGATGGTCACATCCCAACGCGATTCAAGGCCATTGTAGCCGATGTGGCCGATGCGTTCGGCGTTTTCTTTGCTCTCGATGATAAAACGGGCAGCTTTCGGGTCATAGGAAAACTCACGGGCTTCAAATTGCTTCGTGAACATTAATTCCGTATAGTCTGGGGGCAGGGTTTTGCTCCAGGCCTGGGTTTCGAGATCGTTGCGCAATTCGGCCAGAAAGGGCAAATCTTCGGGGCGCTGCGCGCGCAGGAGGATGTTTTTTCCAACTAAAGCCATCACGCGGCTCCTTTCTGTGCCAGCCATTCGGGGCGCAAAATATCGACGCCGATCCAGTCGAAATAAGCGCCATCACGCAAACCTGCCCGGCGCATTTTGCCGGTTTCGGTGAAGCCAAATTTTTGGGCAAATTTGCGCGCCGCCTGATTCCAGTCGGCCATGCCGCTGCCAAGATTATATGCCGGTGTGCGCTCGAAAAAGTAGTCCAGCAGTAATTGCATGACTTCGCTGCCATAGCCCTGACGTTGGTAATCGGGTGCGATGCGGATTTCAATCTCCGGGCAGTGGGCATCCCAGCCCCATTCGCCGTTGACGTGCCCGATCTGTTTTTCATCGCGGGCCAACACCACCGCCAGATGAAACTGGTTTTCGCCCTCCGCCCAACGTTCAATAATCGCCTGGGCCTGTTTCAGCGAGAGCGGCAATTCGGCGGGAAAACGCCAGGGAATACAACGCCGCCCGATCAATTCCGGGCGATTGAGATCGCGTTGCAAATTGGGTGCGTCATCCGGTTCGAAAGCGCGCAGGTAAACGCGCTCACCGTGAAAGGGGGACAGGGTCATGGGCGGCTCCTTTACTCGGCTGTATCCAAGTCTTGAGTAGATTTTATCATCATCGTTGAACTCAAATCCCCCAAATACGGGGTTGTTCACGGCAGTTCCCACAGAGTCAAAAAGAATCAAAAAAGCCACCTCAAGAGAGATGGCTTTTTGATGGTGCCCCCACGGAGATTCGAACTCCGGTCTTAGCCTTGAAAGGGCTACGTCCTGGTCCCCTAGACGATGGGGGCGTGCTGCGCTTGTACGCGCGCAACGGGCAAAATTCTACCAGACCCTAGCAAGGGGGTCAAGCATCATTCTGATATTGTTGAGTGAGGTGGTTCATCGGCAGGAGCGTTGTGTTGCGCTCGGCGGCGCGCCGATGAGTTCAGGGCGCGTTGCGAATCGAGCAATACCGAGAGCCAGTTGAGCGCCCGCTGATCAAATTCACGCCTGCCGCACATATCGCACACCCAGGCAGGGAACTCCGGAACAGTCAGCAATTCATCCCTCATGCGCGTGAAATAAGTAATATGCTTCAGTCGGAAAACACCCACCTGACACTCGGGGCAAGTATATAGCGTGGTTTCGTTGGTGGTAGAATCTTCAGTCATCATAATTCAGTGCGCGCTATGGAGCCGCCAATACCACCTCGGGATGTTCAATTTTACCCAGGGATGAGAACGGCCAATACACAAATATTGCCCTCCCGATGACATTATTCATCGAGAGCGGCCCCCAGCTATGCGAATCGGATGAATTATTACGATTATCACCGAGCACAAAAACCATCCCCTCGGGCACAACCCAACTTCCGGTGTAGCGCGGCGCTTCGTTGATATAGGGTTCATCCAGCACCTGGCCATCAATCAGCACCTGCTCGTTATTCACCCGCACAGTCTCTCCCGGCAGGCCGATTACGCGTTTAATATAATCCTGATCAGGGTCGCGCGGCTGGTGAAAAACAAGAATATCGCCGCGAGAAAGTTCGCCAAATTTGTAGGTCATTTTGGAGACAATGATAAACTCGCCCCCCTGAAAAGTGGGCACCATACTATAACCATCCACGCGCACGCGCGCCGTGACGGCATTGATTACAATAAATAAAATCGCTGACAACAGCAGCGTTTCGATAATATCCAGGAAAAAGCGTTTGAAGTTAGATGTCCCGGCTTCTTCGGATGGGGGAGTATCGTGATCTAGCTCTGGGATGGGTGCCTGGCCCGGAAATTCCAAATTTGCCTCCGAAGCGGATTCTGCTAAAAACCCGCCAGTGCGCAGATTATAAGACCGCATGCAAACTCCGGCAAGGAGTTTAGCCATTATCGAAATATTAGGTTTATTCTGGTTCTTTGCGCCCGCGCAGCATAATCCGAAGGGGAGTCCCCACAAAGGGGTATTCGGCGCGGAGCTGGTTTTCGAGATAGCGCATATAGGTAAAGTGCACCAGTTCCGGATCGTTGACATGCAGCACAAAGGTGGGCGGGCTATTCGTCACTTGCGCGCCATAATAGATTTTAAGATGCCGCCCATGTTTGGAAGGCGCTGGGTGCTGATCGAGTGCATTACGGAGCAGGCGATTCAATTTCCCCGTTGAAAGCCGCACCAGACGCTCTGCCTGCACGGTCAACGCAGTGGGCAAAACCTGGTCTACCCGGCGGCCTGTTTGAGCCGAGATGAATAGCACAGGCACGTAGTCCATAAAATTGAGTTGGTTGCGCACATGCCAGGTGTAATCTTCAATGGTGTAGGTGTCTTTTTCGATGGCATCCCACTTATTGACGATAACGACGGCACTTTTCCATTCGTCGAGAATGTACCCGGCCACATGGGTATCTTGCGCGGTGATACCATTTACTGCATCAATCATTAGCAAGGCTACGTCGCTGCGCCTAATGGCTTGTATCGAGCGGATCACGCTGTATTTTTCCACGCCGGGGTCAATTTTGCCGCGCCGCCGAATTCCGGCCGTATCGATCAACGTAATTTCTTTTTCGTGAAAGGTAAGGCGCGTATCAATCGCATCGCGTGTGGTTCCGGCAATTGGGCTTACAATGGCGCGTTCTTTGCCGGTGAGGCGGTTGAGCAGGGTGCTTTTGCCAACATTGGGTTTGCCAACAATCGAAATTTTGACCGAATCGTCTTCTTCTACATCTTCAACCCAGGTTTTAAATGTCTCTACCAGCGCATCGAGCATATCGCCGGTGCCGCGGCCGTGCAAAGCCGAGATTGGGTATGGCTCGCCGATGCCCAGTTCGTAAAATTGATAGGCCTCGGCCCAACTATTTTGGGTTTCGCATTTATTTACTACCAGAATCACCGGCGGCCAGGGCTGCCCTTCGTGTTGGCGCTGTTTTTGGCGCAATATTTGGGCAATTTCCTGATCGGCAGGCGTGACTCCGCTTTGCACATCGGTGACGAACAAGATGGCATCGGCTTCTTCGATGGCAATCTCGGCCTGTGTGCGAATTTCTTTAATGAAATCGGCTGAACCAATGGAAAGCGGGGCAACCTGTTTACCCGCGCTGACCTGCGTGGGGTCAATGCCGCCGGTATCAATAATATCGAAGAGATACCCGATCCAGTCGGCTTCCGCCATCAGGCGGTCGCGTGTGGTGCCAGGAATATCATCGACAACCGCCAGGCGAGCTTGCGCCAGACGGTTGAAGAGCGTGCTTTTGCCCACGTTGGGGCGTCCTACCAGGGCGACAATGGGTTTGTTCATCGTTTTTTAGGTGGGGTGCATCTGTGAAAGTGTACCCCACCTTTAATTCTCATTTCTCAAGGGGTCGATTCGGCCTCGATGGGAGAAATTTCCACATCGAGGGTGCTGGGCGAAAGCGCTTCGGCTTGAATCCGCTCAGGGAGGATGATCACCTCCGGGGTGAGTTGGTACACGCCTGCTTCTAGATCGGTTAAATCTAATACAACGCGCACATCGCTTTCGGCAAGTTCATCCAATAACGGCAAGGGGCCGAATAATATCACATCGACGGTATCTGGCGCTACTGCGGCTTTGAATTCGGGCGGCAGGCCAATCACTTCGACTACGCGGATGATTTTAAGGTTACCTTCCATAGCCGCAATGCCTGCTTTTACCAGCACGTTGGGGTCGCCAATCACCGAGATGCCCGCGGGCAGGCTCAGGCTGAGGCTGGTTTCAAGATCGTCGGTGGCCTCGGTTAGGTCTAGCGCGATAGTTTCGACATAACCGGGGAGTTGGTCGATCAATGCTGGATCGGTAGAAAATACCATCACATTGGGCGGGTTGACCGAGATGCTGGTCTGGCGATAGCCAGAAGCGACCTGTCCGGTCGTGACTACTTTTACAACCATGTTGCGGTAGCCGCCGCGCAGCGTGATGGGCTGCGTAACCGCGATTTGCGCCGGAGTGAGGGTGATATTGCCTGTCACATTCCCGGCCTGGTCACGAGGGATCAGGCCAATCGTCTCATCCAGCGTTTCGCTCGCATCGCTGATGTCGAGTGTGGCCTCTACAACCGCGACTTTATCCACCAGGGAGGCGCGTCCGGTAATGACGACTTCGCTATCGCTCCAGATTGGAGTGCCAGCCTGGTACCCGAGGCTGGGTTCACCCTGGATGCCGGTTTTGATCGCGAAGGTGCGGGCGATCAACTCCTCCAGGGCGATCTCGATATTCTCGGGGCTGGATTTGTTCACGCGCACCGGACGGTATCCGGAGGCGATTTGGTATTGAATTTCGAGATTATGCGTTCCGCTTGTCAATCCGGTTAGATCAACCCAGGCTTGCAGCACGGTGGCGGCATCTTTGTTGATTTGCTCCAGAATAGTGATTGGCGCTCCAATCGTCAGGCTGAAGTGTTCGGGAACTTCGTTAATGATCTCCTGGTTAGATGCTAACCCGATGATTTCGATCGGGATGAGGTATGTTTGCTCCTGGTTTGGGTCTGCCGAGGTAACGGCTGAAACCCAAACGATGACAGCTAAAATGAAAGCCAGCAATAACGTACTGATATTGCGCCCCAGCCAGCGGGGAAAACGCTGGGTCATGGGCGTCCCTCCCAACGAGATGATGATAATTCCGGAAAAACGCGTTCGAGAGTTGCCTGAAAGAAATTTTTAGGCTTCGGGGGCTGGAAGAATGTGTGCAAAATGGTTTTCAGACGCTCGGTTGTCAGGTTGCTAATCATGCGCCCGCGGTGTGTGATGGAAATTGTACCCGTCTCTTCGGAAACAACCACAGAGACCGCATCGCTGACTTCGGAGGTGCCCAGGGCGGCGCGGTGGCGCAAACCCATTTTGCGCTCGGGGGTGGTGATCAGGCTTCCGCTGGTCGAAAGCGGCATCACACAGGAGGCTGCCAGCGCTGTATTGGCTCTAATAATAACGGCGCCATCGTGCAAGGGTGTGTTAGGGTAAAACACTTGCAACAATAATTCAGCGGTGGCTATAGCGCCAAGCGGCACACCGGTTTGCACATATTCTTGCAAATTATCGCTGCGTTGCAAAACAATCAGTGCGCCGTGTTTGCGGTCTGAGAGGCGGGTAACAGCATTGGCTAATTCATCGATGGTGTTGCCATTCTCGCCCAAATTGGCCGTGACCAGAGAGCCGGTGTGTCCCAGGCGCTCGAGGGCGCGGCGTATTTCGGGCGCAAAAATTACAGGGATCGCTAACAAAAGTCCGGGAAGGGTATTGCCCACCAACCATGAAAACGCAGGCAAGACTTTGAGGCTGGTGAGAATGCCAAGAATAGCTATCAAAATCAATCCGCCGCGCAACAGCACGATGGCTTGCGTATCACGCAGCAGCAATAAAATAATAAAAAAAACCGCCGTGACCAGTAAAATATCAACAACACCAAACCAGTCCAGACGCTCGAAGATAAAAAGAATATAGTCCATTTTTGTAAGGGGGAAGCAGGCTCCCTCAGGGATGGGGCCAAATTAAATCGGTCGCAATACTCGATCCTTGCGAAGTTGCTTGAAATACAATACGCTGCCCGGTGTCATTGACTCCATGGCAGCTTCTTGCCAGGCGCGCACACTTAAATCTTTCACCGTGCGGGGGGTGTAGCCTAAAGTTGTCCAAATCTGGGTATGTTGCGCCAGGTTTGGCGGCAAGAACAACAGCAACGCTTCACAGAGCAGCTCGCTTGAGGCGCTTTCGATCTCGTTCATCATGGTGCGAATGGCTTCGTTGATGGAGATGTTTTTCGCGAGCATAAAATCATCCACACGGGCAACCAAATTTTCCACTTTCCAACCCACCAGCCCGGCTATCGTATCGCCAGATTCGAGCAACAGAAAAGCCTTTTCACCGAAGTCGGCCATAATATCAGTACGCGTCAGGCGTCGAGCGCCCTGACTGGTGCGGGTAATAAAGTCAGCGATTTTCTGGGCTTCTTTTGGCCCGGCACGATGCACACCGAGTTTACCAGCTTCAACCTGTTTTGAGGGGGCCGGATGCGCCTATTTGGGGATATATTTTTCCCAGGCTTGTGAAACTTGTTCCCAGGTTTTTTCAAAAGACTCATCGTTACGAATAATAACTTTGGCGGCAGCCAGTTTTTTAGCCTGGGGGTCTTGCATGGTAACCCGTTGCTGCGCTATGTTATGGGACATGCCGCGTTTGTCCACCAGACGTTTAAACTGAGTTTTCTCATCCGCGTCCGAAACCCAGACCGTGTCGCAATGTTGGTGCAAGTCGCCTTCGAATAATTTGATGGCTTCGATGACAATCACCGGCTGTGTGGATCGACGGATCAGGATATCGATGGACTGGCGTATGAGCGGGTGCAAAATCTTTTCGAGCATCGCCAACGCTTCGGGGTTCGGAAAAACCAGATCACCCAGTTTTTTTCGATCGATTTGCCCCTCCGGAGATAAAATCCATTTTCCAAAGGTTGCCACGATCGGTTGGTATCCCGGCGCACCTTTCAACATCACGCGATGACTCAATGCATCGGCATCAATCCCATAGGCGCCCAGGTGTTCCAGCATTTTTCGCACAACGCTTTTCCCGGTGGCAATATTACCGGTTACCCCAATCACGAATTTATCGGGCCATGTGCTGCTCATACAATTTCCTTAATAAATCGGGTGGATTTTATCCCCCCCATTGTAGCCGGGGGTTGTCAGAATGTCAAAGGAGAGAAGCGAAAAACAAAAAGCGGGGCGCAGCGCGCCCCGCTTTTTGTTTACTGTTAAAAAATCTATACGTAGTGACAGGCCACTAAATGTTCTGGATGTAATTCGAGCAACTCAGGTTCGTCTACTGCGCAGTTGGTCTGTGCAATGGGGCAGCGCGGATGGAAACGGCAGCCCGAGGGGGGATTCAGCGGACTGGGAACATCGCCCTCGAGGATGATGCGCTCGCGCTTGATCTCCGGATCGGGAATCGGGATGGCTGACATCAGGGCTTTGGTATAGGGGTGCAGCGGTTTGCCAAACAGATCGTCGCGGGGCGCCATTTCGGCAATTTTGCCCAGATACATCACCGCCACCCGGTCGGAGATATGCTCAACCACAGCGAGATTATGCGCCACAAAGAGATAGGTCAGCCCAAATTCGTTTTGTAGTTCTTTGAGCAAATTGAGTACCTGCGCCTGAATGGAAACATCCAGCGCCGAAACCGGTTCATCGAGGACGATGAATTCAGGTTGCAAGGTGAGGGCGCGGGCGATCCCGATGCGCTGTCGTTGCCCACCCGAAAATTCATGCGGGTAACGGTTAGCATGATAATCTTCCAGCCCGACGCGCTTCAGCATAGCCATGACCTGATTGACGCGTGCATTGGCGTTGCCAATACCATGAATTTTCAAACCCTCCCCCACCGATTCGCCAATCGGCAGGCGCGGGTCCAGCGAAGCGTAGGGGTCTTGAAAAACGATCTGCATTTTGCGGCGCATTTCTTTGAGCGCAGTGCCTTTCAGTTGAAAGACATCTACGTCACCAAAGGTCACGGAACCGCTGGTATGCGGGACAAGTTGCAACAGGGTATGCCCGGCGGTAGTTTTTCCGCAGCCCGATTCGCCAACCAGGCCCAGCGTTTCGCCTTTTTTAATCGTGAAACTGATATTGTCCACGGCCTTAACCCAGGCGACCACGCGGCGAAAAACGCCACCGCGCACGGGGTAATATTTTACCAAATTTTTGACCTGTACCAAATCGTTGTTGGTATTTTTGTTCGTCTCTGTAAATGCTGTCATAATGTCACTTACTCTTGCCGTTCAACGTATTTTTCAGCGGAGCCTGATGGTCTTCGTGATCTTGATACAACCAGCAGCGCACGGTGTGCCCAGGGCGTATTTCAACCAAATCCGGTTCGGCCTGCTCACAAATCTTCAGATTGTACTCAATGCTGGCCTCGCAACGGGCGGCAAAACGGCAAACCTGGGGCAAATCGATCAGGTTGGGTACCGACCCCGGGATTACAGCCAGTTCATCTTTAACCTGTCTCAACACCGGGACAGAAGCGATCAACCCCTGTGTGTAGGGATGAACCGGTTCCTTGAAAAGTGTATAGACATCGCTTTGCTCGACAATCCGACCGGCGTACATCACAGCCACGCGGTCAGCCATTTCGGCGATCAGACCCAGATCGTGGGTGATCAAAATGACCGAGGTATCCATTTTGTTCCGAAGATCGAGCATCAAATCCAGAATCTGCGCCTGGATGGTGACATCCAGCGCCGTGGTGGGTTCGTCGGCGATGAGCAGCTTTGGTTTCAGCGCCAGCGCCATCGCAATCATCACGCGCTGCGCTTGCCCGCCCGACATTTCATGTGGATAAGCTTTCGCTTTGCTCTCAGGATCGGCAATCCCCACCAGCCCCAGCAACTCCACCGCGTTTTCCCAGGCAGCTTCTTTTGAAATTTGCTTGTCATGAATGTGGAAAACCTCGGCAATTTGTTTGCCAACCGGATGCACCGGGTTGAGGCTGGTGTGCGGCTGTTGGAAAATCATTGAGATGCGATTGCCGCGCATATCCACCATCTCATCCTGGCTCAGTTCCAACAGATTGCGCCCTTCAAAGAATACTTCGCCTTCCACGATGCGCCCCGGATCATCCACCAGGCGCAGAATAGAGAAAGAAGTAACGCTTTTGCCACAACCCGATTCGCCGACCAGCCCGAGGATTTCACCGGGTTTGATCTCGAAATCGACACCATCCACGGCTTGTACCACGCCATCTTCGGTGAAGAAGTAGGTTTTCAGGTTTTTGACTTCTAGTAAAGGTTGAGAGTTGTTTTCAGGCATAATTTTTTTATGACTTCAAGAACCACAGATCAACGCTGATTATTTTTTCATCCGTGAGTATCTGTGTTCATCTGTGGCTGAGGATTGTGTTATTGAGCATCAGATACATTGGAAATTCAGTTATTGCTTTAAGCGCGGATCAATGGCATCGCGCAGCCCATCGCCCAACAAGTTGAAAGCCAGCACAGTAATCATAATTGCCAGCCCAGGGAAGAATACCAGATGCGGGGCGGTGAACACCTGATTGCGTTCCGAGCCGAGCATTGTGCCCCACTCAGGCGTGGGCGGTTGCGCGCCTAGCCCCAGGAAAGAAAGCGCAGCCGCATCGAGGATGGCAGTAGCGATCCCCAGGGTGCCCTGAACGATCAACGGGGGGATTGCGTTAGGCAATATCCGTTTGAAAAGAATGTGGAAATGGCTGCCACCCAGCGCACGGGAGGCATCGACATAAGGCTGTTCTTTTACCGAGAGCACGCTGCCACGCACCACGCGCGCGTACACGGGGATGGTGACAATCGCAATCGCCAAAAGTGCGTTCTGTAGACCGCGTCCCAACACTGAGACAATGGCGATCGCTAATAATAGCGAAGGGAAGGCCAAGAGCACATCCATGAAGCGCATAATCAGGTTGTCAACCCATCCCCCCATATAGCCACCAATCGATCCCAAAAATGTGCCGATGATGATGGCGAAGCCGACGGTTGAAAAGCCAATGAACAAAGAGACGCGCGTCCCAAAAATAACTCGGCTAAAAACATCGCGCACATTGCCGTCTGTCCCCAAAATATGTTGGGGCTGGTCTTCGGGACAACCCAATAAATGGATACAGGGCGCAGAGCGCCGGGTAATATCTTCCTTGCCGATGAGGACTTCTTCGGGATCGTAGGGCGCCAGAATGGGGGCAAAGATGGTCACCAAAACCAGCAATAGTAGGATCGTGCCGCCAATAATTGCGGAGCGCTGCCGAAAGATGCGTCGCAAAGTTAGGCGAGCCAGGCTGTTTGAACGATAATCGTTCTGAGCATCGTTTGAAGTTGTTTCAGTTTTTACGGCCATGATAATTGCTTCTTCCTTACTCCAGCTTGATGCGCGGATCGATAAATACGTATGACAGGTCTACCAACAGGTTTACGAGAACATACCCAACGGCAATCACCACCGTAAAAGCCTGGACGATGGGAAAATCGCGCGCCGTAATCGCTTCGAAGAGCATACGTCCCACGCCCGCCAGGCTAAAGATCGATTCGGTCAATACGGCACCGGCGAAAAGGGTGCCAACCTGCAAACCAATGATTGTGACGATGGGCAGCAGCGCATTTCGAAAACCATGCCGCAAGATCACCAGGCGCTCGGTAAGCCCTTTTGCGCGCGCCGTGCGGATATAGTCCTGCCGCAGTACTTCCAGCATACTCGAGCGCGTCATACGGGCAATAATGGATAGCGAAATCGTGCTCAATGCAATTGAAGGCAGAATCAGGTGTTTTACCGCATCCCCCAGAATTACCCAGTCGCCAGTGATGAGTGAGTTGAATATGAGCATATTCGAGAAGAAATCCGCAAACTGATAGCCAAATGTGCCTTGTGTCAAATTCCAGCCAAATGCTTCAAAAAAAGGAATGGATGCCAGACCGGATGAAAGCCGCCCTGATGGAGGCAGCCAAAAAGGAGTACCCCTCAGCAGCAGCGCGAAGGCATACGCCAGCATCAGCCCCAGCCAATAAACCGGCATAGAAACCCCAGTATTGGCGATGATCATCGTAGTGACATCAATGACAGAGTTTCTGCGTACCGCAGAGATGACCCCCATCGGGATGCCCACAACAATGGCGATGATAAGTGCAATCAAGCCTAGTTCGATCGTTGTTGGTAACCGCTCGATCAGAATTTGCATCACAGGGCGACTAAAGCGAATGGATTTGCCAAAATCACCTTGTGCAATTTCTTTCATATAAATCACGAATTGCACCGGAATAGGCTTGTCCAGACCACGTTCGCGGGTAAAGCGTTCGCAGACTTCTGCCGAGGCTTTTTCTCCCAGCATCGCTTTACAGGGGTCGCCGGGAATCGAGCGCGCCAGGACAAAAGTGACCAGGAGAATACCAAATATTACTGGTATTGCTAACAAGAGGCGTCGAATTGTGTACTGAATCATAGGCTTTGTCGTCGAGTAGTGTATGGGGCACGGATTGAGTTTTTAAGGACAATACGGGATGGTATATGCCTCGAAAGGCCATTGTACCATCCCGCATTGAGTTAGTTAGATCGAGCTAGATGGCAACGAAGATTTTACTCTTCGATGTTCATCAAGCCGTCAAACAGGTATGAGTAGTATTCAAACGCACCGGTGTTACCAATATGATTGGCATTCGCCGCGTCAATACCAGCAGCCCAGGAGGCGACTACATCGTTGGCGTCCAGCTTGGTGCCATCGTGGAACGTAACGCCTTCGCGCAGGGTGCAGGTCCACACAGTGGAGTCTGCATTGGCTGTGCAGCCGGTGGCCAATTCAGGCACAACATTACCAGAGTCAATTGCGTAGCCCAAGAGGGTTTCCACAACTTGCTGGCAAGGAGCTAGTGATTCGCCATCGGTCTCATCCTGGCAGAACAAGCTGATCGGTTCAGCATTCTGCATGAAGACGAAGGTGTCTTTGCCCGGATTTACTTTCGCCATCAGCGGAGCGCCGAAGGGGCGGAAGTGGGCGTTCTCAAGCGTGTTCAGAGCTGCAGATGCAGAAGCGCCGTTGGCAATCGGAACCATCGGAACGAGTTCGCGGATCGCATTATTGGCTTCAACATAGAGAGCCTCGGCTTCAGCCGGGTCACCAATCTGGGAAGCTTTTTCAAGCACTTCGTAGACTTCGGGATGCGGATCGCCAAACTGCGGGTTAGAGGCCGCAAAGTGGAAGTCCAGGAAGTTGGTCACGTGAGGATAGTCAGCACCCCAGCCGAGCAGGTAAAGGCCATCCAGGCGGCCATTGGTGGATTCGTCGATGAACTCGCCCGATTCCATCACAACAACATCAGCTTCGATGCCCAGGTTGTCGCGCAACTGGGTCTGGAATTCAACAGCAACCAATCCGGGTTCGGGCAGGTAGCCGCGGAAAACATCGCGATAGTAGATGGTGGTTGCGAAGCCATCGGGATAACCAGCTTCGGCCAACAGAGCCTTGGCGGCTGCGGCATCGAAATCGTACCAGGCATCACCAACACAACCATTAGGCAGGCTGCAGGGGGTGAAGTGCGAGGGAACGACGGAACCTTCGGCGTAGAAGTTGTCTACGATGCGCTGGCGGTCAATGCCCATAGCAATTGCCTGACGAACCTTGACGTCGTTAAACGGCTCAAAGGTATTGGTCATTGCCAGATACAGGACATTGGGGTTGGTAACCGGCAAGAAGGTCAGATTTGCATCCTCTTGTACAGTCGCGTAGTCATCGGGGCTAAGATTGGTGATCTGATCCACGGTTCCAGATTGCAGTTCGAGCAAGCGGGCCGCGCCTTCAGTTGCCCAGCGGAAGACCAAGGTATCATAGGCAGACTTTTCGCCCCAGTAACCGTCAAATTTCTTGAAGGTAATGCTGTCGCCACGTGCCCAGGTATCCAGATAGAAGGGGCCGGTACCAACGGGGTGGGAAAGCAGGGTTTCCTGACCTTCGGCATTGGCGTAGGTGTTCAACCATTCCTGCGGATAAATGCCAAAGGGCGTGAAGGCGGCTTTGGTGGGGAACGCCGGATCGGGTTTACACATGGTGAATTCAACGGTGAGTTCATCAACCGCTGCAATCGAGGCGATCTTTCCGCCATATTCACAATCAGGTGCGGCCACCGAGAGGGGTTCGCCATAGGCAATTTCCTCATAGGCACGCTCAACAACGGCAACGTCTTCAGCCTTGGGCTGGCATGCCGCTAAAACAACGCTGGCGACCAGGAGCAAAGCCAGTACAATATATAGGGTCTTACTTTTCATGAAATCTTCCTCCTTAGAAGGGGTTCAAGCGAAATAGAAACTTGGGTGGATGGAATATAAGGGAAAATATACTGAATTGTAATCCTCCTTTCATCATTCTTTGGCTAGTTTCGTTGCTTCCCCGATATTTTGCGGGGTTTTCATAAAGCCAAATGATATTATTCGCACTCTGAATTATACGCTACTCTTGAGCAATGTCAAACCCGCCAACCCGCCAACCCGCCAACGGGTGCGGCTTTCATGAAGTCGCACCGTGTTTATTCGAAAATGCTGTTTGTCACCCTGAGGCGGAGCCGAAGGGTCTAGCGCAGCGTGATTTTCGATGAAGATGGAACTTTTCGCTTCGCTAGATGCTTCGACCTGCGATCTCAGCATGACCCTTTTTCGACTTTAAGAAAACCGTGCGCCAACGACTCAGGCCAGGGCAAACATAATATCGATATACTCGTTAGCAGGTGCGACGCACTTCCGCAAATGCACGGGTATATCGCCACAATTTTTTCTGTAACCAGAGCAGTGGCTACAATACGCTCGCTAAAGTGCGTTGCACCTATGTGAATCTAATCGTTCTTTAGGCAATTGAAATCGGCAACACGATTCTGAACGTAGTCCCCTCGCCAATTTTGCTCTCAACGCTAATTTTCCCCCCATGCGCTTCGACAATCGATTTGGCAATCGCCAACCCCAGGCCCGATTCGCTGCTGCTTTGACGAGAATCATCCCCGCGGTAGAAGCGGTCGAAAATCCGCGGTAAATCTTTGACAGGAATTCCCGGGCCGGTGTCGGTAACAGTGAAGATGATGGATGACGGACGACGGATGGCAGATTGTACACTGACCATTCCACCCTGCGGCGTGTGGCGAATAGCATTACTGACCAGATTTCCCAAAACTTGCATCATGCGGTCGGGATCAACCTGAATGTGGGGAAGTTCGGACTCGGCCTGAGTGGTGAGTGCCACCCCGACGCGTTCCGCAGCGTGATTATAAGCCGCGTAAACCTGTTCTAATAGCCCATCGGAAGCAACCGGAGCGAGATTGAGCGAGAGTTCACCCGCATCAGCCAGAGAGAGCGTGCGCAAATCTTCCACCAGACGCTCCAGATGACGCACTTCGTCCTGAATGGCCTTCAGGCGCTCCGGGGTTGGCTTGAGTACACCATCGTGCATCGATTCGACGTAGCCGGCAATCACCGTCAGCGGGCTACGCAGATCGTGGGCGATATCGGCGGTCATTTGCTTGCGTTGCTCGTTGAGACGCGCCAGTTCGGCGCTCATCTGATTGAAATCTTGTGCCAGTTGACCGATTTCATCTTTCGAGCGCACCACAGCCTGATGCCCAAATTCGCCACGCGCGGTGAGGCGCATGGCTTGGGTTAATTCGCGCAGCGGACGCGTCAGGCTATTGGTGAGCAGCAAGCTCATAAAAATTGCCACGGCTAACGCCCCCAGCGATGCATAAAACAGAGCCAGGTTGGCACTTTCGAGATATTGCTGTTCGCGTGGAGCCAATGATGGCGCGTTGCCGCTGATGATAACCGTGCCGATCAACTGCCCTTCAAGATAAATGGGAGTGCCATCGACCAGCACATCAGCAGGCAGAATTTCACCGGTGCGATAAGGCTTGACCTGCACAATCACCTTGCCATCGGCATCGGCCAGCATGAAGATATAGGCCGAGTTTTGCGGATCGGGAGGCACGGATTGCTGTTGCGGCTGCTGGGGGGGGGGATTCTGAAGTTGTTGCTGCGGAGCGAGTTGCTGGAACAAAGCCCGATTGAACCCTTGCCACGAACCGTTGAGTTGATAATAGGTCAGGGCGCGATTAATGAAAGTGCGCTGGGCATTATTGAGTGCCAGTTCAGCAAATTCACGCTGGGTAGTATAGTGGATCATCGCTGCGCCCAACAACGCTACTGTCAGGCTGACGGCGATAAAGGCCAAAAGGAGTTTGAAGGTAAGTGAACGCATGATGCTGGTTTTATTCTCTAAAGCGGTATCCCACCCCAAACACGGTCTCGATGTGGCGCGGGTTGGCGGGGTCGGCCTCGACTTTGGTTCGCAGATTGCGAATATGCACGTCAATCGTGCGCGCTACGCCCTCGAAGGCCGCGCCCTGCAATTTTTCGAGCAAATCCATGCGCGAGAGTACCCGCCCGGAGGCTTGCATCAAAATTGCCAGTAGATCAAACTCCGAGGGCGTTAGGTCCACATACTCGCCTCCCACGCGCACGGTATGCCCGTCGATGTCGAGGGTAATATCCCCGCCGCGCAGAATCTCTGCGGGGGGCGCAATCTGCCCGGTGCGGCGCAACACGGCCCGAATGCGCGCTACGATCTCCCGCATCCCAAACGGTTTGGTGACATAATCGTCGGCGCCCAATTCCAGGCCGAGCACCTTGTCGGTCTCTTCCAGACGGGCTGTCAGCAAAATCACCGGCGTTTGCGACTCTTTGCGGTAAGCGCGCAAAAAATCATAACCGCCCATTTCGGGCATCATAATATCGAGAATAATCAGATCGGGCTTTTCGTCGCGGGCGACATACAGGGCTTGCTGCCCGTTCTCGGCGGTTGCCACGCGGAAGCCCTCTTCGCTGAGATACTCGCGCAGCAATGTGCGCACGTTGGCTTTATCATCTACAACCAGAATCGTTTTGTTCATCGCTCCATCCAAAGTTTTCAGAGGCAAGTTAAACCACAGGGAATCTCTGTGTTCTCTGTGGCTCCGTGGTAATTTTTCGCGCACTCATCGCAGTTGCTGCATCTTGGGGAACGCCAGCAGATTGATGACGACCAAAACCAGACATCCTGTGGCGGCAATCATCGCCGCGCTGGGCGCGCCCAGTTGATCGCCCAAAAATCCCATCAGCAGCGACCCCAAAGGGTAAAAACCGCCCAACGCCCAGGTGTAGGTGCTGAGCACGCGCCCGCGCAAGTCATCGGGGACGATGGTTTGGATGAGCGTGTTGGTGATGATTAGCTGCGTGATGAAGGCGTATCCGGCGATTCCCAGGATGAGCATACTCACCCAGGGGATGCGCGAGAGCGCCAAACCGGCGATCGCCAACCCGATGAGGGCGCGGCTAAAAAGCAGGGTACGCCCTTTGTGAAAGCGTTCTTCAGCGACAACCAGCAACAGCGCGCCGATCAAGGCCCCTACACCCTGAACAGAAAGCAGTTGCCCGAAGCCGGTTACGCCAATATTGAGAATATCTTTGGCAAAGACCGGCAGCAAAGTTAGTGCGCCGAAGCCCACCATGCTAAAGGCAGCTACCATGACCACCAATCCCAACACCCGGCGAGTGCGCTTCATATAGCGGAAGCCATACAGCAAATTTTCCCACGGGCGGTGTTGATTGGTCTCTGTTGCTACAGTTGGCAGGCGCATGAGCAATAATGCCGCGATCACCGCCAGAAACGTGACCGCGTTAATGGCAAAAGCCGGGGCTTCACCCAGGGCTGCCACCACGGCTCCACCAATAGCGGGGCCAACAATACGCGCCAAATTGAACAGAGATGAGTTCAGGCCAATCGCGTTCATCACATCGCCTTTATCCTGATCGACCAGCTCGACAACAAAAGTTTGCCGTGCGGGCATATCCAGGGCGTTACCGATGCCCAATAATCCGGCTAAAATCAGGATATGCCAGTATTGCACCACGCCGGTGGCGGTTAGTACAGCCATCGCCACGGCCAACAGCATAAACCAGCTTTGCGTGAAGACCAGCAAACGACGGCGGGAGACTCGATCAACCAACACGCCCATGAACAGCGAAAGCAGCAGCACCGGCAGAAAACCGATAAAGGTCACCATGCCCAGGCTGGTTTGTGAGCCGGTGATACGATACACTAGCCATTGCTGCGCTGTGGATTGCATCCACGTGCCTACCACCGAAACGAGCTGTCCCACGAAAAACAAACGGAAATTGCGATGCCGCATGGCGCTCAGGGCGCGCGGCCATTGGATAGTAGAAATCACTGTACTCATGTACCCAATTGTACCGCTATGGTTTGTTTTGCGGCGCGCACACCAACTGATTTTGCTGATTTTTACAAGAGCCGCTGACTGTGCCTTTTTGTCCTTCAAACGAGCAAGACGCGTCTGCGGCCAAGCCAGTGCACGCGTCTAGCGCCCTTTGGGGTGGGCCGCCCTGCCCGGAGGCTGGCACCACCCCTGGGGTCTGTCCTGCTGCGCCCGCCTCGGCGATGAGAGTTTCGCCGGGTATCAAATTCAACCCCGACAGACGGGGATCATCAGCGGAAATTTTCGTCACCCGAAAAACACCCCCGCCATAGTTGTATTCCCAAACAATTTCGCCCTGCGATGTAACTTCGTAGAAAATTCCGTCTGGGCCGTTGCAAATGAGGGTGTTGCCATTTGCCAGCCGCTGCGCGCCAGAGATATTCTGAGCAAAAAAGTCGCCGGTGAAGTTCCACGCGGGTGCAGCGGGCGTGTAGGCTGTGCCTGCTTCGAGCGTGTATGAGCCGTTGGCGTTGAGGGGCGGGGTGATCTCCTCCACTGAAGAATAGGGCCGTGTGCGCCGTGCGCCGTTGTTGAAGATGAGCATATTGCCCGCGCCGGGGAGTCCGGCTGCAATCCATTGGGCATCGTGCTGAGCAAAAAGCTGCTGATCGGCAGTTGTTCCAGCCCCGTGGGTTTGAGGATTGCCCCAACGGTAAAGCAGATCGGCCTGTGCGGGGGCTGCGCCGTGGTCTATGACCCAAACTTCGCTGAAATTATGCACGCTGAGTGAAATTTGGTCGAGTTCGGCGTTGTAGTCAATGCTGTTGATATGCAGCCAGTCGGCGTTGGCCTGGGCGCTGGTGAAGTTGAGGTCTATTTTTTCGGTATGCTCGTTCACCACGCCGTAGTTGGCCTGCGCCGGGGCGTAGTCCTGAACCAGATGATCCCAGGCGTGCCACTCCCAAACGATCTCGTTGGCGGCAGGATCAACTTCAAAAATATAACCCGGCCAGAGTTCGCCATCTTGCAGCAGGCTGGGGTCACGCCCGGCGGCGATGGCCTCGGCCTGGGTTTTGCGCTCCCAGGCGATCATTAGAATATTGCCGTTGGGCAGCGGTTCAATGTCGTGATGTAGTTGGGCGTTCTCGTCGGCCAGGCGGTATTCCCAAACGATTGAGCTATCGGGGGCAATTTCTTGCACAACCCCGCCCGCGCCCCCGACATCGAATGCGCCGTTGCGAACCATGCCGGTGCGCAGCAAATTGCCGTTTTCCAACAGATAAACCGCGTTGCCGGGGGTGTAGTTGCTTGTCCAGGTGTAGAGGGCGGCGCCCGCGCGGTTCATCAGGTAGGTTTCGGTGGATTGGATAGGGGCGAAGAGATAGAGCGCTTCTGGCTCTTCGGCGGCATTTGCGCTGCCGACCAGCGAGCAGACCAGTGTCAACAGGATTAATGTGAGCAAGTTCAGGTATTTTGGGGTTTTCACGCTGCTTTTCCTTTTTTCAACGGCCCAAGATAAACACGGATGAATTTTTGTGGTTTGCGCTTTCATCAACGCTATGGTTGTTGTCCCCCGCCACTCTGCGGAGGCCCGCCTTCCGGGACACAGGCCAGTTCGGTTTGAACTTGTGTGCAGGTTCCGCTGATGGTGCCAACGGCGGGTACACTAAACGAGCAAGCCGCGCCCGCGCTCAGGCCAGAGCAGGCATCGATGGCTTCCTGCGGGGGACTGCCCAGTCCGGGGCCTTGTGCTTGCTGACCCTGACTGTTTTGCGCGCCGTTCCCGCCGGGGAATGCTGCGCCCGCGCCAATTTGCGGGTCTGCTGCGCCGCCAGTGGCGACTTCGCTGCTCACGCCGCCGGTCACACAACGGGCGTAGTTATTGATGCGAATGGCATCACCCTGCGGCCCGTGGCCGGTGGGCCAATCGGCTGGATCACCGCTTTTGGGGTCGCTGCGCTGCGTGCCCGCCCCGTGGACATCTATCCACTGATTATTCATATATCCCAGGCCCCTGCCGAAGGCGACATACGCGCCCCCCGAACCATTCTTCATATTGGCATGCGTGGTGCTGCTCCAGTAGAAGGGGTAATCAACTTGCCCGGCCTCGTTAGTGATGGAAGTGACATTGAAAAGCGGGTCAATTGCCGCGGAGTTGGTGGCATCCGGTGAGCGGCTGTAATCGAGGATACTTTGCAGTTCTTTTACGTTGGGCAAACGCCAATCGCTGCTTCCGGCGTAGTCGAGGCTTTCGCAGTAGTTGATCGCACCTTCCCAATCCAAGCCATTACCGCTGTCGTTTTGCATCCACGTCAGGCCGGTAGTGTTGTCGCTGATCGTGCCATTGCCATTATCGGTGAAGTCGTTAATGCCGTAATCGGGGTTGCCGCGCACGTAGATTACGAAGAAGGTTTTCTCACCGTTCCCTCGCATGTCTTGCGTGCCATAACCTTTAATGCGCCCGTCGGCAAAGTTGACCCCAAATATGGTTTCTGTGCCGTTCATGGTGGTGCTAAAGTATTTGCTGTTGGTGGCCCATTGCGAGTCGATGATGCGCTCGCCGTTGGTGGTGTCGCCATACTCAAAGGCAAAGACAGCGTCAATGAACGGGGTCAACCCCGAGGTGTCCCCACTATTCCAGCCGCTCACATCGTAGCCGCTGAACAAAATCAGCGAGTACAGTTCTTTGATCGTCGGCAGCCGCCAGTCGTCGTATCCGGCCAAGGTAAAGTTATCAGCCCCGGTCACGGCCTGGGCGTAGCTTATCTTCTCGCCGGGGTCTTGCTGCCACATCAGCCCGGTGATATTGTCGCTGATCGTCCCATCGCCATTATCGCTGTAGCTGGGGGCATAGCCGCTGTATTGGGCATCCTGACCGTAAAAAGTTTCGCCTGCCGTGGGACAGGGTTGGCTGCCGCCGCTGTCGTCGTAACAATAAACCTGTCCCGTGTCGACAATGGGATAGGGCAGATCATCGGGCAGCGCTTCATCAAAAGCGATTTGGGATTCGTCCCGAACGGATTGAAGGGCTGGTTCTGTTTCCGGTGCGGATTCTGCACTCGTTGCACTCGTTGCACTCGCTTCACTCGCTTCACTCGCGGGCGAATCTCCCGCTGCCTGCGCTTCGGGTATCGTTCCCTGAAAAAGGCTGCAAGCCAGTGATGCAATTACGATAAAGATGATGGGAATGAATTTTTTAGTATTCATGATGTACTCCTGGATTCGGGTGTATTCGTTGATTGGGCAATTGGGCGCCTATTACCTATGCGCCTGATTACCTGACCCCTATCTTACCCGGAAGATATTCAGAACTTATTTAGATTGCTTTGGGATTTGGTTCAGAAAGCGACCTGCTGCCGCATAGCCAAACCTTTGGGGCTTGTTATTTGGTACAATGCTTCCCAGTATGCAACGCTCAAATGCCCCATCTCCCCTGCAACGCATCATCATCGCCTTCATCGGCGGCCTGTTTCTCTTTGGGCTGGCGCTGATGCTGCTCGGCCTCGGTTATGGCCTGCGCTATTCGGGGCGCATCTTCCCCGGGGTGCGCGTGGGCTGGGTTGATCTCTCGGGGTTGACTTCCCTCGAGGCCACCGATCAGCTACGAGCGGCGTACGATTATCCCCAGCGCGGGCAAATCCTGCTGCGAGATGGCGAAAATCTCTGGATGGCGACTCCCCAGGAACTGGGCGTTTTTATTGATCCCGCTGAAAATGCACAAATGGCTTTTGAATTGGGCCGCACAGGGCCGTTGCCCACACGTCTGGGCGAACGTTTTCAGGGCTGGTTTCAGGGCCTCACCCTGCCGCCGCGCATGACCTTCGATCAGCGCATCGCCCACTATCAACTTACCAATATTGCCAATCAAATTAATGTACCCACCATTGAGGCCTCGCTGCGGGTTGAGGCCGCCGATGTGGTTGTTCAGCGCGGTCAAATTGGGCGCAGGCTGGAGATCGCCGCCAATCTTGCTCAAATTGAAACCCTGACGCGGGCGTTGATCGATGGCGAAATTGATCTGGTGGTGGATGAAGACCCGCCAGTGATTATGGATGTGGAGGCCCAGGCGCAGATTGCCCGCCAGATTTTGAGCGCCCCGTTGACGCTGCGCATGCCCGGAGCGGGAGAAGATGGCCCCGGCCCGTGGGGATTCGCCCGCGAAGACTTGGGCGGGATGCTGGTTTTCGAGCGCGTACCCACCCCCGAGGGGGAAGAATACCAAATTGGCCTGGACGAAGCGCGTTTGCGCAGCTTTTTAGAGCAAATTGCCCCCGGCCTGGAGCGCAGACCCGAAAACGCGCGCTTTATTTTTGATGATGATACGCGCGAACTAGAAGCGATTGCCCATGCTACCCAGGGCCAATCGCTGGATATTGAAGCCACTATTTTGGCGGTGCAAAGTAAAGTGCTGGCGGGCGAGCACGACATCAACCTGGACATGGACTACGAAGCCCCGCAAGTCAATGATGATGCCACCGCTGCCGAATTGGGTATTACCGAACTGGTCAATTCACACACGACCTATTTTTATGGCTCCAGCGCCTCGCGCAAACAAAATATCCGCACGGCAGCTTCGCGGTTCCACGGCTTGCTGGTAGCCCCCGGCGAAACCTTTTCGATGGCTCGGATTTTGGGCGATGTCAGTTTGGATACTGGCTATGCTGAAGCCTGGATTATTTTCGGCGACCGCACGATCAAGGGCGTGGGCGGTGGTGTGTGTCAGGTCAGCACCACGCTATTCCGAACCGTGTTTTTTGGCGGCTTCTCTATCGTAGAACGTTATCCGCACGCCTACCGCGTCTACTACTACGAGCAGACCTACGGCGGCGGGCACGATTCCGATTGGGCCGGGCTGGATGCCACTGTTTATGTGCCCGTGGTGGATTTTAAATTCACCAATGATACTGGTTACTGGCTGCTAATGGAGACGTATATTGGGGAATATTATCTGACCTGGAAGTTCTACTCTACTTCCGATGGGCGCACGGTCGATTGGTCCACCAGCGGCCTGACCAACAAGCAAGACGCACCAGAACCGCGCTATGAGGAAAACGAAGAATTGGGCACGGGTGAAATTCATCAGGTCGATTGGGCAGTAGAGGGGGCGGCTGTAACTGTAACCCGCACCGTTACACGCGGCGGCGATGTGATTAATGAAGATGTATTTACGACCAACTATATCCCCTGGCGTGCGGTCTGCGAATATGGCCCCGGCACCGACGGAATGCCTCCTAACGACCCCGATCCCGATAACCCCTGCCGGGCCGATTAGCATCAGGGTTTACGCCCCATACTTTCAACAACTTCAAATCCAAATTTGGTATACAGCCCGTGGGCATCGCGCGTGCGCAATAATTGCGTCGCAGTCGATGCGATTGCCGGGTGTTCCAAGACGCATTGGATCAGCCATTTCCCCAGGCCCTGGCCGCGGTATGCTGGGGCAATCATCACGTCGGCGATCCAGGCGAAGGTGGCGCGGTCGGTGACGGCACGCGCAAAGCCAACGGACTGCTCACCATCGAAAAGCGAGAAGGGGATCGAGCCTCGAATAGCCGCTTCAATCACCGGGCGCGGACGATCAGGCGCCCAATAATTGCTGCGCAACATCGCCTCGACAAAATCCAGGTCTACGGCGCTATGTGCATCGCTGATGATAAAATTTTCGCGCTGCCACTGCATATTGCACTCTCCAACTACAATTGGAATTATTTCACCGCTGAGTATGTAGAAAGTGAGCGGGATATTCGTTGTCACCCTGAGCGGTAGCGAAGGGTCTAGCGCCGCGCAGGCGTTTCGCTTATCCTGGGATAAAACTGGCATCACTTTGGCGAATCAGCATCAGCGCAGCGCTCACCCCCTTAATGGCGGGCAGCGCCGGACACGACATGGTCGCATCATAAAATGAAAGATAATTCGCCTTGGATACGCTTAGAAAGCTCTCAATCTTGGTTTGTTGCGCCATGCGTAAAAAACCATCGAAGCGAAAGCCGCCGACAATGGCAGTCATTGGTATCCGTTTGCGGTTGGGTTCGCCGGGATCGTAGTCGAGCGGTTCTTCGGTGGGGGGCAAAATATGGTAGGCGATAATTTGATCGGTATGGAAAAACATTTGGGGAAATTTTAGCGGCTTTTGCGCGCCGGTAAGCGGCAACATTTGAGCGTCAAAGAGTTTCATATATGTTGGGGCCATGTCTGTACGCAGCCAGGTGTTGATGCGGATGGCAGGTTTGGTACGCACTTTCCCCCAGACCAGGCTTTGGCGGGTATAAAGCATGATCTGGGATATTTTTTCACTGAGTGGTTGGGTCATGGCGAATCCTTATTTATGAAAATGGTTCTTTGAGCGTATTTACCCTAATCGGGCTGCCAAAAATGGCACCAACATCTCCTCACGGTGCAGACCGCCATGTCGCCCAATCAGCGGATTGGGCTTGTCTGCCCACCACAAGTAGGCGTTGTCGCGCGGGATTACAATCAGGTCGCCCAGACGGTCGCGCAAAAGCGGGTGCTCCAGCCCCGGGCCGAATAAACCGGCGGCCAAAGCCTGCTCCGGGGTGAAAACAGCGAACTCGTCCGGCCAGGCCGCTTCGAAATATTGCCGGATGGCCTCTTTTTGCCCGGGTTTGGCATAGAGATAGATTAGCCGGTTTTCACCCGTTGGACGGATATGCAGCATAGCATCCAGTTCGGGGTGGTTCTTGAGGTGATAACGGCCCTGATCGAAGGTGCGAATCTGCCCGTGATCGGCAGTCAGCAGCACCAGCGTATCTTGCCGCGCCGCGGCGCTAAGTTGATTAAGAAAATGACGCTCAAAAGCCTCGCTAAACTGTGTAAATTCAGCAGAAACGCGCTCGTCTTCGGGTTGGTACTGATGCGAAAAACCATCCACCACACCCCAATAAGCCCAGGTATACAGGCGTTGCCGGGCTTTTTCTTCAAATAATTCTCGCATCGTCACCCACAAATCAACCGGCGTGCTGAAGGGCGCTACTTCAACAGCGCGCATTTGCATCGTCGAAAGCCCGGAGTGGGCAATACTGTGATGCAAAAAAGCATACGGCTGTACGCCGTGCGTGCTGAGATGTTCGCCCAGCGTGGTCATCGGCAGGTATTCCGATGCGTTGAATCCGGCTTTGGCAAGTTCACCTACCCCGCGGCGGAAAGCCATCGGGGTGTGCAAGATCATATTGGCGACCATGCCGTATTCCTTGAGCCAGAGTTCGTAGCCTGCGATCCCATGCTCGGCCGCGCTAGCACCCGTCCATAACGAGGTTGTCGCCGCGCAAGTTGTGCTGGGGCTGATCGAGGTCAGCGGGGCCAGGTTGCCGCTTTGCAGCAAAGTATTCCACACCGGGTTGCGGTTTTCATCCAGCCAGCGTTGAAAACGATGCAGGGCCAGCGCATCCATGAGGATCAGGAGTACTTTGCGGATACCCTCCCCCGGGGGTTGTAAAATCTCCGGGCGCAGCGCGCCAGCCCCCAGGCCGGGCACGTTCAGCCAGCGGCAGATCGAACTGGGAATGTTGAGGATCGAATCCCCATCATATTTGGGGTAAATAAAATCAGCGTCCAAATCCAAACCGGGCAGGCGATGTTTTTCAATAGCGGGCAGCAAAGCAGGCGTTAAATCAGTCATGGGGATTTGTGTCGTTCAGGCGACGGCGTTGAGGAAATCGGCCAGCAGACCGTAAGCCGTGGTGTGGGGGCCGGGATCGGCCTCGATGAGCGAGAGTTTGCCCAGCACATCGGATTCAAACTCGACGATGGAGGTGGTGCCCATGACCCCATAGAGGGGCGATTCGACACCGACCTTTTGGGGTGCCACGCGTGCCCGCACCTGATCCCCATCCCGAAGCGCTTCGCAGACCAGTTTCCAGCGTTTGCCCTCGGATTTGGCCTGCGCCACATCGTCAACCGAGATACCGCCGATGCCCGTGCGGTCTACATCGTGCGGTTTGAGCGGCACACCCATCATCACCGATACCAGCGCACAAACTTTGATCGCCGCATCCCAGCCATCGACATCGCCGCTGGGGTCGGTTTCAGCAATGCCAATCGATTGGGCGTAGGCCACGGCATCTTCGAAACTCTCGCCAGCTTCCATGCGCGTGAGCAGAAGATTGGTCGTCGAGTTGAGCACGCCGCGCAGGGCGTTGAGATTGGCGGCGGGTAGCGTCTCGCGGAACAGACCAAAGACCGGCGCGCCATCCATCACGGCAGATTCGAAATAGAATTTGCGCCCTTTGGATTTAGCGAGAGCGGTTAGTTCGTGATAGCCATGCACCACCGGGCCTTTGTTGGCAGTGGTAACGTGCATGCCTAGTTCGAGGGCAGCGCGGATATAGTCAATGGCGGGCTGGCCGCTTTCGTAGTTCACGGGGATGGTTTCAAAGAGTACATCGGCGCCGCAGTTTTCGATGAAAGTTTGTGAATTGAAGGTTGAAGGTTGAAGGTTGAGTTCGTTGATAGATTGACCGCTTTTGACGAGTTCGAGGGCTTTGGCAAGGTCAATGCCGTTGGGGTCAATGGCGATGCCGCGGCTGCCGGTGGCAATGCCGGTTACGCTGAAGGTTACGCCGCGCTGGGCTACAATATCGGCGGCTTTACGCAGCAATAATTCGGCTAAGGCTTTGCCGACGTTGCCAAAACCGAGGAAGGCGAGATTATAATGAGGCATTGGTTCTCCTATTTCCCTCACCCCTGGCCCCTCTCCCTAAGGGAGAGGGAAATCCGAAGCGTAGCGGAGGGTGGGTGAGGGGTTATAACGGCGGGTATGGATACGCTCTCCGGTCGTTGGGCGGATGCGGGAAATTCTCTAAAGTTTGCAATCTTTCGGCGCGGGCGTGCAGGGCGGCGATCTCTTCGGGGGCGAGATGCGCTGCGAGTGCGGCAACCAACTCGGAGCCAAGCGCGAGGTTCCCGTTCAGGGTTTGTAAATCGACCAAAAATTCAGGCGGCACCGGCTCTCCGGCAAAATCCCAGATTACGGTGCGCAGTTTGTCCTCCACATGAAAACAGAGGCCGTGGTCGATCAGCCAGAGATGGTCGTCGGCATCAAAGACCAGGTGACTGCCTTTACGGTCGGCATTGTTGACCAGCAGATCAAAGAGAATCACGGGCGGCATGCACTGAAAATGCGCTTCGCTGAGATTGAAATAGTGATAATTGGGGTCGTGAGGAACGAAATATTGCAGTGAGCCGGGGCCGTAGGGGCCATCGCTGCGATAAACCGTGGGGGGTACTAACTCCCAGCCGAGGCTCTGGCTGACGAGATAAGCGGCGGTTTCGCGGTGCGCCAGGGTATTGTCGGGGAAATCCCACAACGGGCGTTCGCCTTGCTCGGGTTTGTAGACCGCGCGCGTGATTTCGCCCTGGTGCTGAATCTGGACGAGAAAGGAGTAATTTGCCCCGTGGATGAATTCCCCCTCGAGGGAGAACGTGCCAGAGTTTAGCGCGGTGAGAATTGGCTCGTGCATGGGAAGACGGATGGCGATTTGCTATTCGCCATGCATTCATTTGCGCGCGTGTCCGCCGTTTTTCTTGACGCAGAAGTGGCCTTCAGGCTCCATTGGTTCGTTGCATTGGGGGCAAATGGGCCGACCACGGGATGCAACTTCGATGCTCCAGCGGCTGAGCGCCAGCAGTTGATCGCGGCTGCACCAGAGACGCACCACGTTGGGTACATCCCCTTCGATGGTATCGTCATTGGATTGGATCGCATCCTCGATTTCCTCCATGATATCGCCTTCGGGCAGCAATTCGTGGATGACCAGTACAGCCAGATCGGCTTCAATGTCAAATCCCAGCCCGATATTGGCAATGCGGCAGAGCGGGTCAACCGGCGGGTGAATGTGCATCTGGGTTTCAGAAAACTCGGCTACGGGAGCAGGTAGATCAGGGAATTTCTCGGCGATTTCGGCCAAAAAGCGCTCGATACCAATGGCGAGCGATTGTAACTGGAATTTTTCGGCGATCAGCGTGATCGTTTGAGCGCCTTTTTGAGCCTGAATATAAAAAACGCGCTGTCCGGCGGCTCCAAGCGCGTCTACGGTGATATGGTCAACGGGGTTAAGATCAAATTCTTGGTTTGGCATGATTTATTCCGATGGGTTAATAATTTGTTTGAGAAGTATACCATTTTGCGGGTTGAAGGTTACACGTTTACGTTAATGTTCAGCCTGCAACTTGTGGCCTGCATCCATATTCACATTAATAACCCGCGTCTGCCCTTCGCCAAGAAACAGGGTTGTGATCGACGCAGGCGCAATCATTAGCCGTTGGAAGTGGTCAATATGCATCCCCAGGTAGTAGGCTACGGCCAGTTTGATGCTGTCGCTGTGCGAAACGCAAATAAGCATTTCTTTGGGGCTATGTTTCTGACAGAGCGCTTCGAGGGCAGTTATAATTCGCGCCTGCGCGGCGGCAAAACTCTCCCCGCCGGGGAAACACATGCGTGAGGGGGCTTGCTGAACGGTACGCCATAATTTTCGACGGCGCAATTCCTTGAGCGTTTTATCTTGCCAGTCGCCAAAGTCAATTTCCAGCAAACCCGAATTTGGGATCACGTCTAGGTTGAGGGCGGCCGCGATAGGCGCGGCAGTCTCCAGCGTGCGCTCCAGCGGGCTGACGTAGATGGCTTTAATCGGCGCATCCTTGAGGGTCTCGGCCAATGCCTGGGCTTGTTGCCGCCCCTTCTTATTAAGCTGCACACCCGGGAGGCGTCCGGCCAGGCGGCCCTTCTTGACGTATTCATTTTCAGCGTGGCGAATCAGTAAAATAGTTGGCATATTTGCACGTTATAGGTTGAAAGTTGAAGACAGAAAGTTTAGTGCTATATGATACTCTATTTTTGGCGTCAGACATCCTGACGTCCGACGGTTGACAGCGTATAATACCTCGGAGCCAAGGAGTATCTATGAAAATTACGCTTGATGAAACGTATCTGATCGAAACACTGAAAGACCTGGTGCGAATCAACTCGGTTAACCCCTCGCTGACACCGGAGGGCCAGGGCGAAGCCGAACTGGGCGCGTATGTCGCCGATGCTCTAAAAAAATTGGGACTGGAAACCACATTGCACGAAATTGAGCCGGGGCGCGTGAATGTAGTCGGCATTCTCAAAGGCCGCGGGCAAGGACGTTCGCTACTGCTCAATGCCCACATGGATACCGTCGGTGTGGAGGGCATGACGATGGATCCCTTCGGTGCAGAAATTCGTGAAGGGCGGCTTTACGGGCGCGGTTCACAAGATATGAAAGCCAGTCTGGCCGCCATGCTGGCAGTCGCCAAAGCCTTTGTGGATGCTGGAATATCGCTGGCGGGCGATCTGATCATCACTGCTGTGGCCGACGAAGAATACGCCAGCATTGGCACCGAGGCGCTTGTTCAACAAGTGCAGGCCGATGCCGCCATTGTCACCGAGCCCACCGATATGCACGTCTGCCGGGCGCACCGCGGGTTCATCTGGTACGATGTCGAGACGATTGGCCGCGCCGCGCATGGCAGCCGCTACGCCGAGGGAATCGATGCCAATATGCGCATGGGGCGTTTTCTGGGGGAGTTGGACAAGCTGGAACAGGATTTGCTCAAACGAGAGGGACACGCCCTAACCGGGCCGCCCTCGCTCCATGCGGCGCGGCTGCAAGGGGGCAAGGAGGTCAGTATCTACGCGGCGAGTTGTTTGCTGCAACTCGAACGTCGTACCGCCCCCGGAGAAACGGTTGAGCAGGCCACCGCTGAATTGCAGACCATCATCGACAAACTGGCCGCGCAAGATGAAACTTTCCGGGCGACGATCAGGCCTACTTTCGAGCGCGCCCCCTTCGTGGTCGCCCCGGATGCCGCCATTGTGCAGATTCTCGACCGGGTGCTGGAATCCCGCCTGGGGAAATCATCGGCCCATAGCGGGCAAACCTTCTGGACAGACGCAGCCTTGTTTGCCGATGCCGGAATGGAAACGGTGCTGCTAGGGCCAATCGGCTATGGCTTGCACAGCGCCGAAGAATGGGTGGATATTCAATCCACGATTGATCTGGCCTATGTGCTGGCCGACGCGGCGCTGGCGTATTGCGGGTAGCATTCTTTTACCGTAAATGAACATAAATACACGCGGATAAAAACTATAAATCTGCGTTCATCTGCGGTTATTTTTTTATTTGTGCTTGCGTTTGATATTGGTGATGGTATCTTCGGTGAGTTCGGGCAGGGTTTCGGCCTTGTCAATGCCCAGAGCCTTGCGCTGCGCCACCCGCCAGCGTTCCAGGCGCTCGCTGACTTCAGTCTCGTAGCCCTGATCTGATGGGCGATAAAAATACGTACCTAAAACTTTTTGGGGAAGATATTGCTGAGGAATGAAATGACCGGGACCTGCGTGGGAATATTTGTAGCCCTGGCCGTGACCTAAGGCAACTGCATCGCGGTTGGCATCTTTGATGTGATTAGGGACTTCGCCGACGCCGTCTTTTTCTATTAATTGAAAAGCTTTGAAATAATGTGTAGCGGAATTTGACTTGGGGGCGGTTGCTAAATAGAGTGTGGCCTCTACAATCGAGTAAATCCCCTCCGGCATACCCACAAATTCAAAAGCCTGTGCAGCAGCATTGGCAACAACCAACCCCAGTGGATCGGCCAGACCAATATCTTCACCAGCTAAAATGAGCAGGCGGCGGACGATAAAACGCGGGTCTTCCCCGGCGTAGAGCATCTTCGCCAACCAGTAGAGCGCTGCATCGGGGTCTGAGCCGCGCACGGATTTGATGAAAGCCGAAATTGTATCGTAGTGCGAATCGCCATCTTTGTCGTAGAGCACCGCCCGGCGCTGGATTGATTCCTGAGCAACATCGAGCGTGATGCGAATAACCCCAGCATCATCCGGCGGCGTGGACTCGACGGCTAGTTCCAGGGCGTTGAGGGCATTACGCGCATCGCCGCCAGAGACATGAATAAGGTGGTCACGCGCTTCTGGGGCGAGATCAACCTTGCGGTTGCCGTAGCCGCGCTCGGGGTCGCGCAGGGCGCGTTCCAGCAGAATACGCACATGCTCATCGCCCAATGTCCGCAACTGGAAAACGCGCGAGCGCGAGACCAGCGCGCCGATCACTTCAAAATAGGGATTCTCGGTTGTCGCGCCAATCAACGTCAGGGTGCCGTTTTCTACATGCGGTAGCAGAGCGTCTTGCTGGGCCTTGTTCCAGCGGTGAACTTCATCGACGAAGAGAATCGTCTTCTTCTGATAGAGCCGTCTGCGCTCAATGGCTTCATCCACAACTTCACGCAGGCGTGGTTTGCCATCCAGCACTGCGGAAAGCGTCTCGAAGTGTGCTTTGGTCTGATTGGCGATGACCATTGCGAGGGTGGTTTTGCCTGTCCCTGGAGGTCCCCATAAAATGATAGAAGCGAACAACCGATCGGCAATGATGGCGCGCCGCATTAGCTTGCCTTCACCGATGATATGCTCCTGCCCAACGTATTCGTCGAGGTTGCGCGGTCGTAAGCGCGCTGCCAGCGGGGCTTCGTGTTTCATCTGTTGCTGCATGGCGTGGTCGAAGAGATCGGTCATGAGAGTTATTATACAGCACTCCTGCGGTGAAAAGGGAGTATCAACGCGGCATTCCCTTGGGAAGAGCTCGTCGAATAATTGGGGCGATCTAACAATCGTCAAGTTGACAATTGGAGAAATAGAAGATGCTTTGGGACAATTTTTTCATCTTGGCGCTGGGGAGCGTACCTGTTACGGGAACGATTGGCATCTTGATTCTCGCAGTTGTAGAGCAGTTATGCACTCTAGCAGAAGCCGATGTGCTATTGGAAACCATGATTTCTTTAGGATATTACGCTCCCATAAATCGGTTTGACTCTATTTTGCCTGAATGAGGATAGAATATAAAGGCTTGGTTCACCGCTGATACTCATTTTGGACACGCTAATGTGATTTGATATTGTGAGCGCCCTTTTTCATCTGTGCAAAAAATGGATGAAGTACTCGTCGAAAGCTGGAATTGGATCGTCAATGTTTTCGACATTGGCGGCGCGGCGAATGAAACATACCTGCCCGCGGGCGATTGGGCTGGTCGAAAAAAGACTGGTCGATGTATGCTCCATCGTCACACACCGTTATCCATTATTAAACTTTGAGCAGGCCTTCAAAGTTGCACAAGCGCGCGAAGGCTTGAAAGTAATACTATATCCCAATAAATTCTGAAAGGATTAATGTATTCGTTCAGTCAGTTGAAAACCGAAAACAGACAAGTGAAAAAAGTTCGGG
>JABGRQ010000103.1 GCA_018648225.1 Chloroflexota bacterium | reverse complement strand
TGAGCAACTAAAAGGCAATGCGTGTAACTACGGAACAAAGTCGTTAACAACTAATCTGTGAGGCAGTGAAAATTATGCGTCAAAGTCTATACGCAATTTCTCGTCCCTGGTTGCACAAATATCTGAAACCCAGGCATTATTTTTCTCGGATTCAAACAGAATGAATTATAATTGCGTAGTTGTTAATTTCATCACGATGCAATTGCTCAAGGAGGCAAATATGATAGTTACGACCAAGAAATTATTTAAAGCAGCTTATGGCACATACGCGATTGGCGCCTACAACATCAACAATCTCGAACAGACAATGGGCTTATTTCAGGGGAATATGGACAGTCAGGCGCCTTTCATTATCCAACTTAGTAAAGGTTCGCGCAAGTATTCAGACAAGGCAATGCTAGAAGGATTAATTCGCAGCGCTGAGGAAGTTTATCCAGACGCTATTTTCGCGGTGCATCTTGACCACGGCGACGAGGAAACTTGCTATGACTGTATCAATAGCGGTTTTTATAGTTCCGTTATGATTGACGCCAGCCATGAACCCTTTGACGAAAATATTGCCATCACCAAGCGCGTTGTGGATGCCGCACACGCCAAGGGGATTGTTGTAGAAGCCGAATTGGGAATGTTGGGCGGCGTCGAAGAACACGTATCGGTTGCCGAAGCAGATGCCAAGCTCACCGACCCCGATCAGGCATTGGAATTTGTTGAACGCAGCGGCTGCGATTCGTTGGCGGTTGCCATTGGCACCAGCCACGGTGCTTTTAAATTTTCTGGCACGCAGGGCTTGCATTATGATGTATTGGAAGAAATTCAAAACCGGCTGCCGAATTTTCCGCTGGTTATGCACGGATCCAGCTCTGTGCCGCAAGATGAGGTGGCACGTATCAATCAAGCTGGCGGCAAACTGCTGGGCGCCAAAGGGGTGGATGCGGCTCAATTCAGACGCGCAGCCGAATTAGGTGTGACCAAAATCAATATTGATACCGATGGCCGTCTGGTGTGGACGCGCGTCCATCGTGAACACTTTTTAGAACACCCCGAGAATTTCGATTTCCGCAAACCCGGTAAAGTATATATGGCCGAATATGCCAAATTTATCGCCGGGAAAAACGAGTTCCTCGGCAGCGCTGGAAAGCTCGAAGAAGTACGCAAGTTTATTGCCGGGTAGTTTTCTCAAGCGATTGTACAAACAGAATTTTCATGAGGAAGCCAGGAAACCAAGAAGAAATATTCCTGGCTTTCTGATTTCCCAATAAAACATTATTCAAAGTGTTATTGACTATCGCAGCATTGGTCACTTATCTTAACCAATATTGTTATACATCATGCCAGTGGCACATTACCCTCTCCCTGGGTCTCGCTGTGCTCGAACCCGTCCCTCTCCCAAGTTGGGAGAGGGACAGACCTGAGCCTTGGCGAAGGTCAGGGCGAGGGCAAACCTGATCGCCCCCCACATTTTCCCTGGCAGCGCATTGGGAAACTCAGCCTGAGCCGCCGCGAGGGTCAAGGGCGTTTCAAGTGATCCGTTATCCAGCTACCTGGAACGCCCTTGATGCTCGCAAGGTGAAGGCTACAATCGGCCCCAATGCTGCCAGGGGGAGTATCTAAAAATGACCATAATACCTTCCAAGCTTGAGGGAAAACACATAAAATCTAAAACAATTATGAGTATTCAATTGATATGCCTTCAACCTTTCCATCCTCATAATAAACCATAAATTGATAGGTATAACTTGTGTCTAAAAAGTGGGACAAGGTAATCTGGCATGAACCATCAAGATGCAAATACTCTGTGCAATCATTTACTTTCACATCTCCCCACAATTGCAATTTGTTAATTGCTTCTTCATGAGTAAGTCCTAATAGTTCTTGTTCAATAAAAGCTAAAACATCACTATCTTTGGCCCCAATCCCCAATCTTTCGCGGTATCTGGGTTCGACAATAACTTGATGATATATTTCACTATATAACGAATCAGCTATGGGAATTAAACAACATAATCCCACAAATAGCGTTATAAAAACAATGGATGAAAATTTAGCAATTCTACTCTTATTCATTTTTTTAATGTGACAAATGTATGCAGGAAAACAACTGGCAGCTATCGAACTATATTTCGTAATCTGGAAAAAATATTTTTATTTCCAATATTATTCCGAATCCAATTTCCGGCTTCACTATATTTCACACCTCCTGTTTTTAGCATATGTCCAAGTTGGGCACCTTTAGCCCCCAACAATACATCCGTTAAAGATCTACCATTGCCCAGTGAAACATATGGGGGCAATAAAGATATTTCGCGCTTTGAAACGTCTAAAGGGTTTCCGATACCAAGTAAATTATCAGCATCCCTAAAAGCAATGGTTTCATGGGCTAAATTTGCGGCATTTGCAATCGTTTTTCCTGCGGGTAAAACCGCACTTACTTCAACATAAAACCAAAAATGATGCGCTTGGTTACTCTTATCGCGGTATATTGGTAAATAGCCGCGATCTTCAAACTCCTCGTGTCGCGCATGTGAGAAATCCTGATTCTCATTTCTCACTCCTATTGCGTCTAAAACTTTGTCTGCCCAGAAATCAGCATTTGTAGCTGTATATCCAACAAGCACAGAACTAACATCTTGGACAAACTCGGGTAAGGCATCAACATCACTATCATTATAAAATGTTGAAGCATAATCAACAGTTAATGCCAGAATTTCTAAATCATCTATTCCTAGATGTTCTTTGTTGTCAATTAAAAGAATTACATAGCTTTGAATTGCCTCGCGCCGCTCTCTACAATTAGCATCACATTCATCGTGTCCGTCAGGGTCTGAATACTTAAGCGGATTATTTAGAACATAGGAAAAATGATTGAAGTTTTGCGGATTCCCCGGATTTGGTACAATTGTGTCTGGTTGAGTCCAGCGGTTAAGATAAGGCAAAAAAATTTCGTTTTTTGTTATTTAAAACGCTGGTCAGCCTAGAATTCGACTAGCCCTCCGCTTAATTCTGGCAAAATCACTATAAACGTGCTGCCCTTTCCCTCCTGGCTTTCAACTTCGATGCGCCCCTTATGTTGTTCGACAACTTGCTTGGTAATTGCCAACCCCAGTCCTAATCCCCCATATAGATTATCGCCAACTTCCTCGAGATGAAAATAGCGGTCAAAAATATAGGGGCGAATATGCTCAGGGATGCCTACGCCTTGATCAGCGATGCTTACACAAACTCCATCTGAACCTGATTCAATAGAAATCACGACTTCGCTGCCAGCAGAACTATACTTAATGGCATTATCGAGCAATTGGGAAAAAGCGCGCTGTAAACTACGCGCGTGCCCCATTACTTGCGGAATGGCAGATGCAGCCTTCAAGTGAATGTGTATATTAGCCTTTTGTGCCTCAGATGAGAGCGATTTAACGGCCCCGGTGAGCAATTCGCTCACATCCACCGGATGCATCTCCGGCTCCAGCAATTCAACTTCTTGCAAAAATAAAATATCGTTGACCAGGGTTACAATTTGCTCAACATTACGCGCTACGGTTAATAAGATTTCGTCTCGCTGAGTAGTATCCAGTTCATGAAAACGCAGCATTTCCAAAAAGCCGCGGGCAGTTGTCAGCGGGGTGCGCAATTCGTGCGCAATTGTGGTGAGAAATTCACGGCGGGCTAATTCCTCCTGGGCGAGGCGTTGATATGCAGAAGCCAACTCGCCAGCCTTCAGGCGCAAATCTTCAATCGCCATTTCATCATTCTCGCTCAAGCGTCGGCTGACTTCGCGCACCATCGCCAAAGACATGGATGAAGTTTTCTGCAACAGACGGTCAAAGCCCGTTTTGTGAATTTCCAGCACTCTTACCGGTGAAATTGTTTCTACCGTGGCCGCGCGCGGCGCGTTATGGATCAAGCCCATTTCACCAAAAAAATCACCTTCGCCCAAGTGCTTTAGCGCGCGATTTTCATCGGCATTGATAATTTTTGTGACAGCAACTTCGCCCTCCAAAATGATAAAAAAGGTCTCCTCGATGGCATTTTCTTTGCACAGAATCACCCCCGGAGCGTAGGGCTTAACTTCGCCAATGGCAACCAACTCATTGGCTTCAGCTTGAGAAATTCCAGGAAAGGCCTGACGAATAATTTGAACGGCAGCAGGGATTGAATTCATGTCACACTCCTCGACGTTGCCAATACATAAAAAATCAGCAATGTGCTTCCGTAGCGGCGGCGGTCAAATTCTTCTAAATTTTTCAGTTCGATTGGCTCATCTTCCACAGGGTCAATTTGCACAATCACCCAGGCGAACTGATTGAGCAAACTTGTGCGCGCATCCACCTTGTTCAACGCCTTTTTCCAGATACCCTTATATTGTGGCGGAGCGATATAAACATAATCAAACCTGCGTTCAGAAACTCGCTCAAGCGCAGCAAAGGCATCCATTTGCAATACTTCGGCCCGATCCGCCAATTTGGTGCGCTGTAAATTTTTGCGCACAGTTTGTATAGCCAAGTGTTCGCGGTCAATGAAGCGTACCCAGGCTGCACCGCGGCTCAAGGCCTCGATGCCCACCGCCCCTGTGCCAGCAAAAAGATCAAGCAGCGCAGCTTCCCGAATATCCACACTAACGATATTAAACAGCGATTCCTTGACGCGGTCGGTAATGGGCCGGGTAGTGTCGCCCGGCACGGCACTCAAATTCTGTCCGCGGGCAGTTCCAGCGATCACACGTAGATTACTCAAGCACCACACTCTGGCGGGCAGCGCGCAGATTGCCATGCGGAGCGATAATCGGGGTGACACAACCCGTCCCCAGAATAAAGCGTTCGCCCTGGGTGGCTTCAATGGCATCGCGCGCTTCAGTAATCACATCGGAGGGCGCGCCCAATACAATGCTTTGCTCGCGCCGCAATCCACCGCACAGCACGCCCGCATAACGTTGGCGCGCTTCTTTCAGGGTTGGCCCGGCATCGCGATCGTGCCAATTGAGCGCCTGTACCGGATAATCACTAACGGCATCGAACATCACTTGCTCGCCGTGCAAATGCACCATGCTAAACCAGCCTGCTTGCGCGGCTTCGAGGGTCTGTAAATCATAGGCGCGGCCAAATTCAGCAAACTCTGACTCCGATAGCAACCCATATTGGGCGTGCTGCACAGCATAAAACACACCATCAACTCCCAATTCGAGCGCGGCGGCAATAAAGCGCTGCGTGGTCTCCATGATCGTTTTTAGCCCGGCGTGGACGGCATCGGGATAGCGGCGCAAATGCACAGCCAGGTTGTGCTTGCCCACCAGGTTCTTGGCCTGCGACAAGGGGCTGAAAATTGTTTGGATGATCGGCGTGTCCGGGGGGAGTTCTGCCTTTAAGATTTTCAAGCACCGCAGCATGTCACCCAGACTTCCTCGGGCAGGGTTCAGCGCTGTGAGGCGAATCCAGTCTTCGGGGTGTTCGACCACGCCTGGGGCATAGTCCCGTGTGCCCTCAGTGTTACCGCGCCACGCATCCTGGCAGCCCCAATCCCGCACCGAATATGAAGATGCAGGCGTCACTTTTACAAAATCAAAATCATAGGTTTGTTGAAAATTCAGCGTCGCGGCAGCCAATCTCTCCGGGGACTGATCGTCCATCGGAAAATGCCGCCACAAGGCTACAGGAGGGCGGTCGGGTTTTTCGCCGGAGACACACACTTCAAGGCGTTGGCGATGTGAGATTGGTGACATATTCATTTCTTCCGTCCGTGTGGTTATTTTTCGGGAATAATATCTTTTAAAATTGTGCCAAACTCGCGCTCTTCAAATTCATGCTGCGTGAAATAATCATCCATAAACGGCGATCGGCGCAACCGCAGCGCCATCGGCGCAACCGCGCTCAGATCGGCAGGGATAACTTCGAGGCGAGTATCGGCAATCGCATGGGCGCGGGCAGCCTCCAGTAAAGTAATTTCAGCGCGCAGCGAGTCGATTTGCAGCCGTTCAATCAGCGCCAAACCCATGTGGGCAACATCGTCCGGAATTTCGACCTGAGGCAGCAGGTCACGCGCCGCCTGAATATCTTCCAGCGCCAACAGCGTTGTCTCGGCGAACTCGCCAGACAACTGACGCGAATTGCTGAGATAGGCGCGTGCCCGGCGATAGGCTTCCAGGCGGTCTTCGGTATCATGCAGTCCGCGCACGATCACGCGTAAACCGAAGCGATCCATAATCTGTGGGCGCAATTTCCCTTCCTCGGGATTCATCGAGCCAATCAATACAAAGCGCGCCCGATAGGTTGAAGATATAGGGCCGCGGCGCACAAGATAGTAGCCTTGCGCGGCGGCATCTAAAATTGCATCGACAACATCATCGCCAAGCAAGTTCACTTCGTCCACATAAAGCAGATTGCGGTCGGCCTGTGCCAAAATTCCCCGCCGCAAACGGATATGCCCCTGCATGACGGCGCGCTCATCCAGTCCGCCGACCACATCTTCCAGGCGGGCATTCAACGGCAGTTCAACCAAGCGCACCTGATCGAGCGCGGCAAGGGGGTCTCCCTGCGCATATTTAACCGCACAATCGGGGCAAACAGCATCCATGCCGCCGGATTCCACATCTTCGGGCAAGCAGCCATAGTAACACAGGCTGCGCGGGGTTTGCGGCAGCAATTCGGGCAGGCTGCGCACCGCGGTGGTTTTTCCGGTGCCGCGCGGGCCAATCAACAGCGCCCCGCCAATATGCGGATTGATCATGGCTAATAGTAAAGCCAGTTTCATTTCATCCTGGCCGACCAGCGCAAAGAAGGGAAACGGCACAACATCGGCGATACCGGCATCTTCGGCGGGCTGCAAGGCATCCAGGCTGCGCCCGGTGACGCGGTCGATCAACTCGCGCAGGGAGCGCACCGGGGGCGTTTCGTCTTCGGCGGCGGGGATGGGATTTTCGGGCGTGGGAATGGATTCTTGCTCAGACATATCAGAGGGGCTAAAGCTCGTCGCGCTGTGAAATACGATAAGCCTGGCGCACTTTTCCACGCTCCATGCGTTGGCGCTCTTCTTCGGTTTCAGCAATCAACGGCGGGACGAGGGCGGTATTTCCGTCATCATCCAGCGCGACATAGACACAATAGGCCGTATTGGTATGCACACACTCGCCAGTGACTGGATTTTCCGCAACAACTTCCACGCGGGCTTCCATTGATGAACGCCCGGTATAGCTGATTTCTGCGGTCAAGGTCACCAGATCGCCCAGGCGAATCGGCTGGCGAAACATCATCTGATCAACGGCCACTGTCACTACTCGATGTTGAGCGTGGCGCATACAGGCCAGCGCTCCGGCTTCATCCACCATTTTCATAATCCAGCCGCCGTGAACATTGCCATGGTTGTTGGCATGTTCGGGCTGCATCAATTGCGCCAGTTGTACGCGCGATTTTCGAATCGGTTTCCCAGGAAGTTGTGTGGTCATATCAGTGATGAAATCTCAATCCATATCTTCGCGCAGCTCGTCGAAATCGACTGTGCCCAGGCGATGCGGCTCTTCTTCGAGAACATCAATATGGGTATAGGTTAATTCAGACATCATGGGCGCCAGCGGCACGGTAGCAGGCACGCGCACACGTGGTTGCGGCTGGGGCGGCGTGATGCGCGGTTTGGAAAAATCGTACGAACGCTTTCGCAAAATACGTGGATCATCGGTCAGCCAGCCAATATAATGCCCTAATACAGAATAAATTTCGCGATCAGGTCTTACCCAGCCAACCCATTCACCGATTTGATTATATAAATAGGGATAACGCAAGAATGCGCCAACGTCGCCCGAAGTTGTGTAAATGGGGATTAGTGGTTTCGATTCTGCCATAGCACTATTATACCGGAGGGTATTTGTACAAAATCAATCCACATCGCTATATGTCCAATACCGATTCACAAAATAATTCCAAAACATCACCAACACCACGGCAATACCCAACGCCATATTATGTCCAAGAAATTGTGGCTCCAATATCGCGGCGTCAGGGAAAAAATTCAGGCTGGCAAATAAATTCGTCAGGGGTTTATTCAGGCCAGCAAATACTGGTGTGCGGATGCCCACGCCAACAATATTGACCACAGCAAATTCTGAAAGCTGCTGTGCCAGAGATTTCGAGCGCGAGTCGGGATAAGTCCAGAAACGATTCCAGGTAAAATTACTCGCGATCGCAACCGTAAAAGAACAAACACTGGCAACCACGGGATTTATAGCGGTAAAACGTGTAAGCAGGTTGAATACACTAAAGTCAACCACCGCGCCAATTGTGCCCACAATTGCAAATTTGAAAAAACGCGTCCGTTCTGCAGGATTAGAAAGGGTTTTGGTCAGGATCATTGCAGCGACAATTTTTCGCGAAAATATGGGATGGTCTGCCGGATTCCATCGACAAGGTCAATATTCGGCTCCCAACCTAATACTTCTTTTGCACGGCTGATGTCGGGACGACGACGCTGTGGATCGCCCTCGCCGCGGCGTCCAGGTTCAAATTTCAAGCCCCCGTTACGGGTCATCGTATTAATCGTTTGAGCAAATTCCAGAATGGTTGTTTCAACCGGATTACCAATATTCACCGGGCGATGCTCATCCGAGAGTAACAAGCGGTAAATGCCTTCGACCAAATCATCCACATAGCAAAAGCTGCGCGTTTGTTGACCGTCGCCATAGATCGTCAGTGATTCGCCTTGCAAGGCCTGTTTGATAAAATTCGGCACAACGCGCCCGTCATTGATGTGCATACGCGGACCATAAGTATTGAAGATACGCACCACGCGGGTATCCAGATCATGGAAGCGGTGATAGGCCATCGTCAGAGCCTCGGCGAAACGTTTCGCTTCGTCGTACACAGAGCGCTCGCCAATCGGGTCTACATGCCCCCAATAGCTTTCTTCTTGCGGATGCACCAATGGGTCGCCATAGATTTCACTGGTGGAAGCCAGCAAAAAACGCGCCCCATGCGCTTTGGCAACGCCCAATGTGTTGTGTGTGCCCAACGCGCCAGCCTTCATTGTCTGAATGGGCAAGTTGACGTATCCATACGGCGAATTAGGATTGGGGCTGGCCGGAGACGCAAAGTGCATCACCGCATCCAGCTTACCAGGCACGAAGATAAAGTTCGAAACATCGTGCCGGATAAATTCATAGCGTTCATGTCCTGCCAGATGCGCCAAATTTTGTGGATTACCGGTAATAAAATTATCCATGCCGACAACTTCATGGCCTTCAGCCAGCAATCGGTCACAAAGATGGGAGCCTAAAAAACCGGCTGCGCCAGTAATAAGTACACGCATAGAAACACCTTTCAATTCAGCGCCAATCCACGCGATTGATACGCCCATCACCGGTAATCTGCCAGGTTTCACCGGTGACGCTATCAACCAACCAGATATTGCCTTGATACAAAACAGCCAACGCATGTCCCTGGCTGCCATCCACAACCTGGGGCGACCAGACGCCCCAATCGCGTTGCGGGTCTATGCCCTGAGCTTCTGCGGGCGGAAATAATTCGCGTCGATTGGAGCCATCTCGATCCATAACCATCAAACGATAGCGGCTGGTATCGCTCTGCTCCGGGAAAATGGCCTGCAAATAGGCCACCTGATAAGCGCTCTCGCCAGTGGTCTGTGCCTGAATCGGCGAAGGGCGCGGGTAGGCAAACATGCCTACCTGCGAGATCAGGTCTAAAGCGCGGCCGCTATTCACGGGGATCACGGTCAGGTTAAAATTTTGTGCTTCTTCAGGAGAAGCGGAGCCGGGCGGCGGCGCGTGGCGCACGGTAAAAAGCAGTTCGCCATCGGGGCCCCAAACCAGCCCCGGAACCCAGGCCCAATCGCCGAGTGTCTTCAACGGGACAATATCCAACATGGGTGAAAAGGCGCCCTCCTCGAGATCCACCAGCCCCACCTGATCGGGCGTGGCATAGGCCACCGAGCCAGCCCTCGGCCCATAGGCAAAGCTTGTCCCCCACCAACCGTACACACCGCCGGAATTTGTTTCCAGTAAGGTGGTTGGGCTGGGGTCTACCCATCCGCTTTCGCTAAAATTGATCAACTGCAAATCGTTATTCGCCTGCCATCCGGGTGCGGCCTGACGCGGCTCTACCGTGGAAACAACTGCCCAGGCCAGCGAACCGGGCTGCCAATCGGCAAAATGGATCACATTGGCAACATGCAGATCAATCTCTGTTTCCGGATTCTCGATACTGACAACCCACAGGGTATTGATCGTATCTTCGTCCTCGGCATGGCGGGTGAACAACAGCCATTCGCCATCGTCCGAAAGACGAAAAACGCGCCCATCCAAATCGCCCGATGACACAATTGCCGAACGGTTCGCCGTAGTACCCGCCATCATCCAGGCATTGCCATCCGAGAGATACAGTAGCCTCCCCGGAATCGTGCGCGGCGAAAACGAAGTTTGTACCCCTACCAACATAATCTGCGGCACGGCTTCCTTCAGAATGGACGATTTGATTTCAGCTTTCGATATTTCAATACCGTCTTCATAAACGATGCGATAAGTAATTTCCTTGATACCATTTTCGCCCAACTGCAAGCGCTGCCGTTCGCCTTCGGGTAAAAATTCACTCGGCTGCATTTGCTCTTCAAAGGGAATGACAACCTGCTCGACTTCAAATTCTTCGTAAATGCGCGTGATATTAATTTCGATGCCTTCGGCAAGAGGGATATGCAAATCGGGTTCGATATGATCTAGCACGCCCAGCGTGATTTCTGCCGATTCAAGTGCATCCTGGACTGTACCCGCGCGTGGCGCCTGCACAACGAGGTTTTGCCCATCCACGAAGATGTGTGCCTGCACCGAAGCTTCGGCAACCGGGGTGATGCCACATGCCCCAAGCAGGAGCGCCAAAACCAGAAGAAAAAGAATAGGGTGGTATAATCTCATTTTGATTTTTTTGATCGATCACTGCTCGGGCAAAGCCTTCGCAGCCGAATTTCTGAACTCGCCAACATCCGAAGATTATAGCATGAGCAACCCAAATCAACCTGCATTAGAATCCGAACTCAGTCTAAAGGCCAGCATTGAAGCCTTGCTTTTTGTGGCCCCCGATGCCGTCAGCAGCGGGCAGATTGCGCGCGTGTTGGAACAAACACCGCGCGCAGTAGAGAACGCGCTGGATGAGCTAGAAGCCGAATATGCCGAACGCGGGCTGCAAATTCAGCGCCACGATAGGCAAGTGAAATTGACTACAGCCCCGCAAGCCGCGGCGCTTATCGAGCATTTTCTGGGGCTGGAAGCCAGCACACCACTCAGCCGGGCCGCGCTGGAAACCCTGGCGATTATCGCCTACCAGCAGCCAGTCACTCGTCCGCAGATCAACGCAATTCGCGGCGTCAATAGCGACAGCGTCATGAAAAGCCTGTTGTTAAAGGGCATTATCGAAGAAACCGGTCGCGCCGAAGGGCCTGGGCGCCCGATATTGTATTGCACTACCAGCGAATTCTTAAGTCACTTCGGGTTGTCGTCCACGGCAGAACTTCCCCCCTTGAATATTGATGACGTTATTCAGGCCGACATCCCAGATAATGGTACAAATATACTCAAAGAGTGAACCTTTTGTGACATTTATCGGTAATCCGAATACAAGCCACATTGCAGCCGGGCTGCCCTGTGGCGGTGTCGCGTAGCTAACCGTAAGCACACAGAGGGCACAACCATGATTCGTTACCTCGCCAATCAAACCCTGCTGAGTATTTTCAAACTATTTATTTTTATCAGCATCATGTTCTTTTTCATCCAGATCATGATGCCGGGGGACTATATTGATCAATTTTCCCTCTCTTGTAATGCCGAATGTAGAGAAGAATTACGCACCCAATTGGGATTGAATTTGCCCATCTGGCAGCGCTATTTTCAGTGGCTGCGCCAAATCGTCACACTGGATCTAGGAAATTCGCTCAACGGGGAACCTATTGTTGATATTCTAAAAACGGTATTGCCAGCCACCTTGCTGGTTTTTTTCATTGGTACCATTTTTGCCTTTATGCTGGGTCTATGGCTGGGAAAACGAACTTCCTGGACGAGATCGACATTGTTATCGCGTTCAGCAACTCTCATCGGGCTAACCCTGAATACTTCGTTCCCCCCTTGGCTAACCTGGCTTTTCACCTATCTCTTTGTGAAAGGCGCTGGTTTTGCGGTTATGGGGGAAATCGGTGGGCTGAGGACGGTCTCATTTATGGGGCTGGATAATTTGTTATGGAAAAATATTATTACCACACCCAGCCAGATTGCCTGGTATATGGTGGTTTCATTTGCCTTTAGCACGCTGCTATTTTATTTCCTCAAAAATATAATCGACGGCCTGTTGCATAAATCTACACCTGGATTAATTTACTTACTGCTGATTTTGGCGGGCACCGATGGTATTTGGCGCTTTTTTGGCTTCGAGCCGTTGGCGATGGATATTATGCGTCTGGCCTGGATTCCGCTGGCAAGCTATATTTTGCTGACTTTCGGCGAAACGATGATAATTATGCAAACCAGTATGGAAGAGATTATGCGCTCGGAATATATCTCGACGGCCCGCGCCAAAGGCTTGCCCGACTCGGTGGTACTCGAACGCCACGCAGCCCGCAATGCGCTCTTGCCTGTGGTCAGCCGACTGGTGATTTCGCTGCCCTACCTGATCACTGGCGTGGTGATTATCGAAAGCTCGGTCGATTGGCCGGGGATGGGCACATCAATGTGGAATGCCCTGTATTGGCAGAATATGCCTTTGGTGATGAGTACACTTCTGCTTGTGGGAATCGTCTCACTGTTGGCTCGCCTGGCACTCGATATTATTTCGGCATACCTTGACCCGCGCATTCGTTATAGCAGCAACAAAGCCCCCGCAAGATAATTACGCAAAGACTAAATCATGGATCTTAACAATCACCCAATTCTGGAAACCGCTGCGAGCCTCATCCGAGAAGGAAAGCGCGATGACGCGAAGAAACTGCTGGCGCAGTTTTTGAAAACTAATCCACAAAATGAGCAAGGCTGGGTTTTATTAAGTTACGCTCTGGATGATAAAAACCAGAAAATTTACACTCTCAAACGCATACTACAAATTAATCCAGCCAATACGCATGTGCAAGCGCGGCTCAAACAGTTTTCATCGGAGCCAATCGCCCCTTCTTCAACTCCCCATCCCCAGAGACACCCTGCATCTACTCGCACCGCGCCGCCGGTAGCAGCACCCAAGCTCAGTCGGCGGATTCAGGCCGATATACTGCAACCCACCAAGAGGGCGTCCGCTCTCCAATCCGACAAAAAATCGCTCCTCCAATCGGTATCTCAAGGGACGGGGCTTCCCGTCCGCGGATCAGCACAAGCCGCGCCACCGTTTATCGCGCCCAAACCGGCTATCACCGGGTATCAACAACAAAAGAAATTCGGTTTTTTACGCCAGGTTCAAACCCGCCTGACGATTTCATGGCGACGAACGCGGATGAATTGGCGCTTCTTCTCACAGAGTAAACTGGCTTTATTGGGGGTATTGCTAATTATATTGTTTGGCTTGATGGCGCTGGCCTTCCCGCTTTTGATCAATTCCGTTTGGCCGCGGGGAATTTACGATCCGGTTACAGGTTTTGATATTAACATTTTCCCGCACCCATCTCTGCCAGGGCCTGGGCATATCCTGGGAACGGATTCGCTTGGGCGGGATGTCTTGAGTATGATTTTGGCAGCTACACCGCCCACATTTGTCGTTGGACTGACAGCAGCGCTCTCAACCGCGTTTATTGGCACACTTCTAAGTGTGACAGCGGCTTATTTCCGCGGGCGTGTTGATATGCTGATCACGAATTTAGCGGATGTTTTCTTGCTTTTCCCGGCCCCGATAATCATGGTGATTATTGGGGCGCGCTATCGCGACCTGACCCCTCTGCAATTGGGATTGATTTACGGTTTTGTAACCGGAATGGGCGGAACTACGATTGTCATGCGCGCGCAGGCGATTCAGGTGGCAGCAAAACCGTTTATGGAGGCGGCCCATATTGCCGGTGGTGGCGCCTGGCATATTATCACCAAACACCTGATTCCATCGGTAATGCCGCTTGCTGCGCTCCAAATGATGTTAGCTGTAACGGGCGCTGTCGTGGCGGATGGTTTTATTTCGTTTTTCGGGATCACACGCATGTCGAGCAATTGGGGGACAATAATTTATGATGCTTTCATTTATGGCAATATCTCTGGGTCATACGGGCCACCCTGGCATATGCTGATTCCTGCCGCGGCTTGTTTTTCACTATTTGCCATGGGCTTCTACCTGGTTTCGCGCGGTTTACAGCGCGTGGCATCCCCCGCGACGCGCGAAGAGTATCGCTAGCAATTTCCTAAAAATCTTCAATGGAGTAATTATGCAAACCATAATCTTCATTGATTTGTAAAATAATTTTTTCTTGAGCAGCGGTTATTTTTTCAGTTTTAAAACCTACCGTATAGAAATTGGGGTCAATATCGCGCTCACACCAGACACTTCGGGCTACGAGGTTCAATACATTGACCGGATAGAGGTCTTCGGGCAAGTCAATTCGTAGGGGAAGTATTCCGCCAACTTCCAAAGGGGTATCACAAATAATCATCACGCCGCTGGGCGTCAGATTGCCCAAATATCCTAAAAATACCCCTGTTTTACGATCAAAAACGCGAGAGTAGAACATAATATGTTGACGTTTTAACCTTCTGCGTTCTTTCATCGGAACCTGCCTTTCCAAATTTCCGGGCTTTCGCCACGTTTAAAAATGTCGAAAACCTGGTAAACAATCTATCCCTTTAATTTTAAGCGATAATACACCCACAAACAGAAAAATGCGGCGAAAATCGCCAGCACAAGCCAGCCCATCAAAGGGCCGCCACCCGTCATACTGATGCCGATCCCCGTGACCGCAAAAGCTGACCAGATTATTTTAAGATTCAACATCCCCCGAAATACTTCGACACCCGCTTTGCGGGCCAAAAACGATTCAGTCCCAATCCCAAATAGGGCCGCCGCAACCAAACGACTGGTCAGGGGGTCAACAATATCCCAGCCAAACAGTCCTAACATCCACACCGGAGCAATGAACAGCGGGATGGCAAAAAGCATATCCACTACAAAGTGGACCACAAACCAAGCGCGCAATTTATCCGATACCATAACAATCGCTCTCCATATTTTTACAAATAAACTCGTTCAATCCCTTGCACAAATTTCGAACTGCGCGTCATGCGGAACGGAAACGCTGACGCAATTCGCCCGGCCCGGGAATCATCCTCACGTTGATACTTCAATTCTACAACAATATCCTGATAATCTACCTGCCGATGTAAAAAACGGTTGCTGAATTTATTTAGATGGTAGAAGGTCAGTCCTGTATCGACAGTGACACGGAAACGTCTATCGGGGGTGGCAAAATACCAGCGCAAATAGCGATTGACTAAAACCGGCTCAACGGAAAGCAGATATTCCCGCACATCTTTGGGCAATAAAGAAGCCTGAATAGCCGCCCTAAAACTACGCCCCGTAAAAGTCGTATCGAAATCAAAACGCGGGAAAGCGTATTGCGCTTTGGTGCCCATCAAACCGCGCTTAATCTTGAACTCTAAAACCGGATCGTCCACCCGGCGAAATAGATCGTGATACCAGCGTACGCGCGCCTTGCGCCGCGCATCGATACCATCCACATTATCGAAGAAATTCTCCATCAGGGGCGAATCCAGATAGATATTGTTAATATAACGCGGCGGATAAAGCTCCGAAAACATGGCCGGATGCTGTTTGATTATCGCAATCGCCTGACTCGCATCCAGTTGATCCACAAAAAATTTGCGTTCATAACGATATTCGCGTACTGCTGTGTTTGATGTCATCGAGCTTTTTCCATACAATCATCTCTCGCCAAGCTGCGAGGCTGCCAAATTTTTCTTTGTGACTTAGCAACTTTGCGCGAGATAAGGTTTTGTCCAATTCGCTTGTTCAGGCATTTAAGCCCTGCTTCTACCAAATACCCTTATTATCCAAAAAGGTAATCTCCAGCGCATCGGAAAGATTGCGCAGAGCTGTCTTCCCTGCCCGAAGTTGCGCCATATTGCGGAATTCCGCCAGGAAAGAGCCTTCCAGGTTTTGAGCTGTATCGTCAAAGCGGATCAACTTTAACTGAGTGCAATGCGGTTTCAGCGCATCCATAATCATCTCCAACTCTACCTTCGCTGGGCCGTGGCTGGCAACCGTAATATGCAAGTTAAAATCTGCCTGTCGCCCGCGGAAGAGACGCATCAACCCCAAGACAAAAATGGCGACCACCAGCGCAATCACCGTAATCAGGCGTTGATTATCCCCAAGACCAATTCCGATGCTAATAGCAAAGAAGAGATAGGCTAACTCTTCCGGCTCTTTTATCGCGGCGCGAAAACGCACAATCGAAAGCGCACCGACCAGACCCAATGAAAGGGCTACCGACGAGCGCACTACCAGAATAATAAACGTAGTCGTCACCGAAATCAAAATAAAGTTGGCCGCAAAACGCCGCCGGTTGGAGAGGGATGAACCCCAATGCACATACACCCGGCTAAGAAGATACGACATCACCACCGAAAGCAACAGATTGATGACAAAAGTGGTTAGCTGTGTGGGATTGGCCTGCGAAGTGGATAATTCGGCGATTAAGTCATTGACACTGAGGCGAGCAGCAGGAACGGCAGACGCGGCCGGCAGGGCTGATTCAGCTCCCGCAGCGGGGGCCTGCTCCGGGGGCTGTTCCCCACCCGCGAGCGTGTCCGCCGTCAGCGTCAGGTCATCAAATTCGACCGCGGCTTCCCCCTCCACCCAAAAGCCAACTCCGCCTCCTTGCAGGGGCTCCTCTTCCGTAGCCTGAATGACAACTTCCCCATCCAAACTGACTTGATGGCTGCCCGTGCTGTATTGAATCCCAATCGTCTGCCACTCACCGGAGGCTCCACTCCAGGGGGTTTCCCCCAGTGCGGTAGGTTGGCCGTCTTGCGCTCTTTCCAGCACAAGCATGTCTTCATGGAAAATTAAGGAGTATTCTCCTTGCTCGCCCATTGCGTAACGAATGAAAATTACGCCGGGGGCTGTTTGCCTGATTTTAACACTCAGGTTTCCAGCCGCGAAATCGCCAAATTTGACGGCGAAATCGCCGGGCTGAATCTGGAGCACACCAGCCTGCACAGCCGCGCCTTCCGAGCGTTCCCAGCCTGAGAGGGCTTCATCATCGAAGGTTTCGGTCGTGGAGCCTTCTTGCGCCAGCGCGCCATTGAGCGGCGCGAGAAAAAGCGTCATTAGAATAAGCAACGCCAGGGTTTTGAATAGCGTTTGTGGTTTCATTGTATCCTCCGTACGACATTATTTACTCTGCAAAACGCCTTGCACATATTCAGCCCGCTGTGCGGTCAGGTCAACAACCTGTTGCCAGGCGGAGTCGAATTCTTCGAGCGAGGATTGCGCCGTATCGCCCAAGTACATTTTGTCACCATCGCCCTGGAGCAGATACGGGCGCACTAAATCGTGCCAGGCCTGTGCCTGCGCGCCAATCTGGTCTTTATTAAAATAGTGTCGGATGAGCAAATCCAGATATGCCTGATAAGTCTGGCGATATTCTTCGACCTCGAAAACATTAGTAAATAGGGGCCTGTACTGCAACGGCCCGATGCTCTGTTCTTGCCCGAAGATTGGATAATCATAATCACCGCCAAACATCCCCCACGAGTTGCCCATATCCCAGGCCACCCACTCGAATTTGTCGCTGCCTGGATCATGATATAGATAATAATTATTGCCCGTGTCAGGATACTGGTCAAAATTGAGCGTCAGAAAAATAACTGCCAGATAGCGCAGGTAGCCGTCCACATTGAAAACCTGTTCGAGCGCGGCGGCAAACTCTTCGGGGCTGGCGTACTCCACACCGTCAATCACATAGCACAGGTGGATAATATCACTGTAATCGGCTTCTGCGGGGTCTTTATACATCAGGGCGTAAGCTAATTCGCCGCGCGGCATGGGGTAATCTTCGATATTCTCGCCATAATAAGCCAGATCGGCCGCACCCTCTTCGAACCAGGCATCGGCTTTATAGAGATTGCCCTGGTCATTCTCGCGCCCAAACCGATTCGCCAAATATTTCGTATCGGGGCGTTCTACCATTGTATACACACCCAAAAAGTCGGCGGGTTTTTCATCGTCAGTAATATCCACCCAGAATTCTACAAAGGCCGTGTGCCCGGCGTTGACACCGGCGAAACGCATCATATCGTAGGCTATTTTCTCGCGCAGCATGGAGGGGTCGCCAAAATTATTGTGGAAGATTAGCATTTTCAAATTCTGATATTCTTGCTCCGGAAGATAGGCGTTCATATCGAGCTTGAAGGGCTTTTTGTCGCCGGAGAACGCCAGGGTGCTGTTGCCTTTGGGGCTAATGCCAATTTGCTCAACCCGCTCCCCAAAAATGACCGCGTCTGCCGGGACCATGAGTTTCGCCCCCGGGTTAGCCATCATGGCCTCCCAATTGGCCTGTGTCAGGCGCACTTCCACTTTGCGCACACGGCTGTCATCGAAGACGGTCCAATAATCCACGCTGCTAGAAGCCGGATGCTTAACCTGTACCTGCACCTGCGACACAGCAGATGCGCCGTCGGCGTTGGTGACGCGCAGCGAAATGGTGTACTCCCTCGGCTTGGAATACACATAGGTTGCATAGCCCCCTGCGGATGTGGCGTCGGTTTCAAAGGAGCCGTTGCCATCTAAATCCCACTCGTAGCGGAGGGATTCTCCCTGAGGGGAACGCGTGCCAAAGGCGCTGAAGTAAACCGTCAGCGGTGCCCAACCCCGATTGGGCAAGGCATACGCAAATACCTGGATATTCGCATCGGGGGGAGGGCTGGTTGCCGGAGCCGAGATAGAACTGATTCCCACCCAGAGGATAGCCCCCACCACAAAGAGCAAGATCACGCCCAACTCTATAATGTGCAGCAGCCCACGATCTCTTACCCACTCCCGCATGACAGCCTCCTTGTCCTTAGCTACTTTGAAATTATACTAGGCTTTTCCTTGACTACCCAACCTCGAACAGAAAGATGCCGAAATAAGGATTATTTGGCTATTGATTTTTGGGTGAATCTTGATATAAAAAGCAAGGTAGCACGTATTTGGGAGTCACTAAAGGAGATAAAATGAATACAAAAATACTTTCTGGTCGTTTGTTGTTGGTGTTATTCATCCTGCTGCTGGCGATCTTGGCTTGTGGCCGTGAGCAAAATGTGGCAATCGTAGAAAACGAACCGGCACAAACACAAGAAACATCCCAGATTGAGGATTCATCCCAACCAGTGCAGTCAGAAACAGTTCAAGAAGGAGAAATACTCTTCCAAGATGATTTCCAGGATGGTCAGCCTGACCGATGGGATATCACCGCAGCCTGGGATGTACAACAATCTGGAGACGTATATACCTTTGCAGCCAGCGGCAGCGGCGGAGCCTGGGTGCCAGAGGGGAATACCTGGAATAACTACGCCTTTGAAGCCTCCGTACGCCTGGATGCGGGCAGCTTGCTGCTGGGCCACAACCTGAGTCAGTCCGGTCGCTATTTAGTACGCCTGGATGAGTTCGGTCTCTATCTCATCAAAGAAAATCCAGCCAAGAACTATACCGTCGTGGCGCAAACTGGCCCTGTCTCGTTAGGTGAATGGCACCAGCTAGATACACGCACCCATGACGGCCATATTCAGGTCTATGTTAACGATGAGCTATGGGTTGATTTTACAGATAGCGCGCCCCTCACCCGAGGATCTATCGCTGTTATTGCCCAAGATGGCTCTCAGGGGGAAGTAGATAATATCCTGGTGACTAAAATCGGTCCGTTGCCTGATGGATTAACAGTACACGCACCGCCACCGCTAGATGTGGAAATTGAATTGGATATGGAGGACGATGGTATTGCTCTGGATCAGATTCCCGAAGCCGAAAACCAGGGCGATCCACAAGAAAATCAAACATTCTCTGGCTTGCCAGACCTGATTGTCTTGGAAGCGACCTATGATCCTGATCCAGTTATCAGCGGCCAGCCATTTGTAGCCAGCTATGTTATCCAAAATCAGGGGGATTCCCCCTCAGGCGCTTTCACATTGCTTTGGAAATTCCACGAAGCAACAGGAATTGGGGTTTGTTCCTGGGATTATGCTGAGTTGGGCGCAGGCGAAACCGTTTGGGGCGGATGCACAAAGACAACTAACGCCCAACCGGGACAATCTCCAGCGCGCCTGATTATAGATTCCGAAGGCGAAATCAACGAGAGCGACGAAAATAACAATGAACTCGCAACAACACTGCAGGTGATCACATCGGCCGAAGACAGCGGCGGCGAAGCAGATTCTGCCCTCCCTGACCTGGTCGTAGGTACAATGGGTTATGTACAGCGTAAATTTAGGTGCGAACTGGTGAATTATGGCAATGGCGTTGCGCCAGCAGGAGCACGCGTAACAGCCTTTGCCAATGGCAATAAAATCAGTTGGGAAGAAACAACTGAACCGCTCCCCAGTGGCGCCAGCGTAATGATGTACTTCCCGATTGACCTTGATATAGGCGAAATCGAAACCGCACGTTGCATTGCTGATCGAGGAAATTCCATCGCCGAATCAAACGAAGACAACAACGAATTTGTATGGTGGCCTGAATAGAATTGGGTGCGCGCGTCATACAAATCGGGTAGTGCCTGATATAAAAATAATGTACGAATATATGCGGGTGTTACTGGTATACTTCAGCCCGCTATGAGGAAACCAGGAATACAGGATTTTTTATGTCTTCCTGGTTTCTTCATAACATTACTCTTTCCCATCAAGGAATAATCGATGCCATTTGAAATCTTCTTCCGAAAACTCATCTCACTCATCCTGCGGCTAACCTGTAAGATTGATTTAATCGGCATCGAGAACGTCCCTGCGGAGGGCAAGTGTATTCACGCCGCCAACCATATTGGCCGCTTGGACGCAACACTGGTATATCACCTGATTGATCGCCGCGATATTATCCTCACACCCGCCGAAAAATATAGCAAAGTAGCTTTTTTCCGTTGGGCGGCAAAATCGCTGAATGCCATATTTTTAGACCGCTTCAACCCGGATATTGGCACATTGCGAGCCGTGATGAAACGTCTGCAAAACGGCGGATTGCTGGCAATTGCACCCGAAGGGACGCGCAGTAAAAGTGGAACCCTCATCGATGGGCAACCAGGGACAGCCTATTTGGCTGCCAAAACGCGTGCCCCAATTCTCGCGGTGGCGCTCATGGGAACTGAAGACCGCCGCGTGTTGGAAAATTTGCGCAAGCTGCGCCGCTCTTCGGTACGCGTCGTCATCGGAAAACCGTTTTTGCTGCCCCCACTAGATGCAAAAAAGCGCGACGAGCAACTCCATCAATCCACCGAAGAGATCATGTGTCAAATTGCCGCGCTGCTGCCCGATTCGTATCACGGCGTGTATGCCGACAATCCACGGATTGCAGCGATACGTTCCGAAATCGAAAAAACGCAAATGACCACAGATGAATGTTGAATGATTGACGCACTTCCTCCCCTGACGTATAATTCCCATCTGCCGGGGAAGTGCTGGAATTGGCAGACAGGCGTGACTTAGGATCACGTGCCGAAAGGCGTGTGGGTTCGACCCCCATCTTCCCCACTGAAACAACAGGGCGTCAAATTCGACGCCCTGCTTCACGTTTTTAGGTAGTTCGTTAGAAGCGTATAAAAACTTCTCAAAACAATGCCCTGAAACATCAGCTCTGCCAGGGGCGTGATATAATCCACGCGATTTTGTAAGCAATAAAGGACGTCATCTTGAAAATTGAAAAAGAATATACCGACGATCATCAGATCAAAATTAATGCCGTAATTGAAGCCGATCCCTGGGAAAAAGCCAAGTATCAGGCCGCCAAACGCCTGGCCAAGCGCGTAAAAATTCCCGGTTTTCGCCCAGGCAAAGCCCCCTACAATGTTATTCTTCGTACCGTTGGCGAAGCCGCCGTCACCGAAGAAGCATTGGAATTGCTCGTTGACGATATTTATCCAAAAATTTTGGATGAGGCCGAAATTGAACCCTATGGCCCCGGCAGTCTGGATGAGGTCACATCCTTTGATCCGCCAACTTTTGATTTCGTCGTCCCGCTAAAACCTGAAGTGGAATTGGGCGATTATAAATCGCTTGAAATTGCTTACGAACTGCCTGAAGCCAGCGAAGAAGAATTCGAGCAGATGCTGGAAAATTTGCGCAAACAACATGCCCAATATGAAACTGTTGATCGTCCCGCCGAAGATGGCGATGCCGTCTATCTGCGCGTGAATGCCAGCATTCTCGGTGTTGAAGACCCCGAAGAAGCTGAATTATACGATCAGCAATTCTCATCGGCGCGTCTTGGGGAAGAAAATAGCGCAACGGATCGCCAATTCTTTGATGGCTTTTCCGCCCATCTCATCGGCATGGGGAAAGATGAAGAAAAAACTTTCACGCACACCTATCCCGAAGATTACGAAGAGGAAAATCTGCGAGGCGCCGAAGTTGAATATACGGTGTTCATTACCAATGTGCAAAGTTATTCGCTGCCCGAATTAGACGATGAATTCGCCAAGACGGCTACAGAATTCGAAACTATCGAGGAAGTGTACGCAGACCTGCGCAAATATATGGCAGAGCAGGCACAAGAAAGTTACAACGACGAGTACGAAAATCAGGTCATTGACCGGCTAATCGAAAGCAGTACCATCAAATTCCCCCCTCAGGCAGTCGAGGACGAGAGGAAAAATATCATCAGCAATCTCGAATATCGTCTCTCGCAGCAAGGCCTCAACCTGGATATTTACAAGCAATTCCGCGGGGGCGATGAAGGCGGATTTGACCAGGAAATTGCCGAAACTGCCGAGAAAAATGTAAAGCGCGAATTAGTGCTTTACAAAGTCATTGATGCTGAAAAAATTCAGCCCAACCAGGAAGAACTCAGCGATACAACCGGACGCGCCATCGATAACGTCACCGCAAAGATGACGCCCAAAGAAATCAAAGAGTTGCAGCAAGATGGACGTCTGTTTAACATGGTGAACAGCATCGCTATGGATTTGACTTTCCGCAAAGCGGTGGAATATCTCAGCGCGATCGCCAAAGGCGAACCGCTGCCCGAAGCCAGCGAAGCGGACGAGACCGAAGCTGGTGAGGCTGACCCAGAGAGTGAAATCACCCCCGAGGAAGCCGCACCCACCCCAACATCCGAGGATGAAACACCTCCTGAGGTTGGTGAATCCACCCCCGAAGAAGACGAAAGCGAGGACGCATGAATATCCAATTTCCCAATGCGTTAACCCCCTATGTGATTGAATCATCCCCGCAAGGCGAACGTCTATATGATGTTTTCGCCATGCTGCTAAAAAACCGCATCCTGTTTTTGGGCACCCCGATCAACGATCAGGTTGCCAATCTCGTTGTGGCGCAACTGCTGCACCTGAGCAAAGAAGATGCCGAAGCGCCCATCCAGATGTATATCAACTCGCCGGGCGGGCAGGTATACGCCGGGCTGGCGATTTACGACACCATGCAGATGATTCCCAACCAGATCAGCACGGTGGCCGTGGGCATGACCGCCTCCTTCGGTACCGTATTGCTGACCGCGGGCGCTAAAGGCCAGCGTTATGCATTGCCACACGCCACAATCCACATGCACCAGCCTTTGGGCGGCGCGCAAGGCCAGGCCACGGATATTCAAATTCAGGCCAAAGAAATCCTACGTTTGAAAACTCGCCTGAATGGTATCCTTGCCAAACACACCGGTCATGATGAAGATCAGATCGAAAAAGACACCGACCGCGATTTCTGGATGGATGCCGAAGAAGCCAAAACCTACGGCCTGGTCGATGAAATTTTAGAAGCGCCCGAAAAATAATACGCTAATCCGATTGAACCACGAAGGGCACAAAGGAACACAAAGAAAAACTTTGTGAACCTGTGTGCCCTTTTTAGTTATCAGTTTGAGAGATTCTATGACACCGTTAAATATCCGTTCATTGCGAGCCCTGATTCTAGATATGGATGGGGTAATCTGGCGAGGCCAGGAGCCAATTGGTAATTTGCCCCAGATTTTTGCTACAATCCAGCAACGTGGATTGGGCGTGGTTATGGCCACCAATAATTCTACAAAAACGCCCGTCCAGTATATTCAACGCATGGCGGGCTATGGCGTGTCACTGGAACCCTGGCAAGTGGTCAACTCGTCTGAGGCCACGGCAGCCTATTTGCGAGAAAAATTCCCCGCGGGTGGGGCGGTGTATATTGTCGGCGAGGGGGGGCTATTCAGCACGTTGGAGGCACATGGCTTTTATCACAGCGAAACAGAAGCTCTGGCAGTCGTGGCTGGACTTGATAAAAAACTGTCATATGAGAAACTCATGCAAGCTAATGCCTTTATCCGCGCGGGGGCTATCTTTGTAGGCACCAATCCCGACCGCACCTTCCCAACCCCTGACGGGCAGGTTCCCGGCGCAGGTGTGATGCTGGCAGCCATCGAAGCAGCTTCGTATGTGGCTCCGCTTATTGCTGGCAAACCCCAAACTGGCATGTATGCATTGGCCTTGCAACGCCTGGGGGTTAGCGCGGCAGAAACATTGGTTGTAGGTGATCGTTTAGAAACCGATATCGCCGGCGGTCAGAATATTGGCGCGCCCACCGCGCTGGTGCTATCCGGTGTAACCACCCGTGCCCAGGCAGAGAAATGGCAGCCAGCACCCGATTTAATTGCGGACGATTTGACTGCGCTGCTGGCAATGCTAACCGAGGATTAATGACTGACGACCGACAATCAACAACGAAACCCTATATCTTTGATCTTGATCTAAACGAACTGACTATGCTGCTCAAAAGCTGGGGCGAGCCGGGCTTCCGCGCCAAACAGATTTGGCAGGGTTTGTATCAGCATTGGTGGCTTCAGCCCGAAGAATTCACTACGCTCTCGAAAGCATTGCGCCAACGTCTGGCCGATGAAGTTGAATTCAGTCATTTGCGCCCGATTACCGAGCTAAAATCATCCGATGAGGAAACGCTGAAAACGCTGTTTTTTCTGCCCGATGAGCATCCAATTGAAACTGTGCGAATGCGCTACAACAAGCGCCGCACGCTGTGCATCTCTACGCAGGCAGGCTGCGCGATGGGCTGCACCTTCTGTGCGACGGGGCAAATGGGTTTCTTGCGCCATCTCAGCAGCGGAGAAATTGTTGAACAAGTTATCTACTTCGCGCGCCGTCTGGCCGCACAAAACGAACGCGTGACCAATATTGTTGTTATGGGGATGGGCGAGCCGCTGCATAATTACCAACCCACGCTGGATGCGATCCGGCGGTTGAATCACCCTGAGGGGATGAATCTTGGCGCGCGGCGTTTTACAATTTCGACAGTGGGGCTGGTTCCACAAATTCGGCAGCTTATCACCGAAGATGTGCAGATCAACCTGGCAATTTCGCTGCATGCTGCCGATGACGAATTGCGCGCCACGATGCTGCCTGTGAATCGCCGTTATCCCATTGCTGAGCTAATGGCTGCGGTGCAGGAATATGCCCGCGCCACGCGGCGCCGCGTTACCTTTGAGTGGGCGTTGATCCAGCAGATCAACGACACGCCAGAACAAGCCAAAAAGTTGGCTGCCCTCCTCAAGGGCATGTTAGCTCACGTTAACCTGATTCCGCTCAACCCTACACAGGGCTTCAAGGGCGAAGCCTCCAGCCAGGGCCGCGCGCGCCAATTCCAGCAAATTCTGGAAAACGAGGGAATCGCCTGCACAATCCGCCTGCGCCGCGGTATCGATATTCAGGCCGGTTGCGGTCAACTCGCAAGCAGGTAAGATTCAAGAAGAATATAACCGATTGACTGTAAAAATCAGGGGGGTTCAAAATGAATTCGTGCTAAAATCAACTACATATTTTCCCCTGGCCCGCGCTACAGGAAAGGAGAACCATCGATGGATGCTCAGATCATTCGTCTCGTTTATCCGTCTCACTTGCTGGATGTCCCTATCATCAATCAGCTCATCCGCCGTTTCGATCTCACGGTGAATATCCTCCAGGCGCAGGTAACCTCGCAGGATGGATGGGTTGAAATTCAACTCACTGGTAAGGCGCACACCATTGAAGCCGCAATCACCTGGCTGATTGAAAGCGGCATTGAAACGCAGCGTATTGTTAATAAAACCAACTGACAGGGAGCATTCTTTTCATGACCGACATCGCAAAACTCACCCCCCTGGTAGAACTGATCCACAAGGCGCTTGAATCGGAGCACTTTGCGCAGGCAGCGTTGCTATTCTTGCGCCTGCACCCAGCCGACCGCGCCGATGTCTTCGAACTGCTCAACGAAGAGGACCGCGGGCGCATCCTGGAACACCTGGATATCGCCACCACAGCCGATCTCTTCGATGAGCTGGAAGATCAGCAAACGGTTGAAGCGGCTGAAATTATTTCCGTGGAACGTCTCGCCGACGTGCTTGACGAGATGGACCCCGATGAGGCCGCCGACCTCCTGGGTGATCTAAGCCCCGAGAAAGCGGAGCAGGCCATTATCGAGATGGAAGATGCTGATGATGTGCTTCCGCTGCTCGATTACCCCGACGAGACCGCTGGCGGGCGGATGACAACGGCCTTTGTCAGCCTGAATGCCAACATCACCGCCGACCAGGCTATCCAACACTTGCGCCAACTCAGCCCCGACAGCGATATTCCTTACTACCTTTTTGTACGCGATGACAATGAAAAAATCGTCGGCGTGATTGGCCTACGTGATCTGGTCGTCACCAGCCCAGAGAGATCCATCCGTGAGATTATGGATCCCGATATTATTTCGATCTCGCCGCATACCGATCAGGAACAAGCTGCCCGTATGATGACGCATTACGACCTCTCGGTGTTGCCGGTGCTGGATGAGCACAATCATCTGATCGGTATTATTACCCACGATGATATTCTGGACGTGATTGAAGATGAGGCCACCGAAGATATTTACCGCCTGGCGAGTGTGGCCGATACCGATTTGCAACCCGAAAGCGGCACATACGTGCAACTACGCGGCCGCCTGCCGTGGCTTTTGCTCAACACGCTAACCGCACTGTTCGCCTCGTGGGTTATCAGTATTTTTGGCGATCTATTTGTGCAAGTCGCGATATTGGCATTCTTCCAATCGGTGGTTGCCGGGCAGGGCGGCAGCGCAGCCAGCCAAAATGTCGCTATGATCGTGCGCGCTATCGCGCTTGGTAAAATAGAGAAATCCCGTATTAT